>JAITQP010000038.1 GCA_031288885.1 Prevotellaceae bacterium
GACATAGACGGCGTGAGCGGAAAAGTTGCACGCCAAGCAAAAAGCGACCAAAACGCCGCCCTCTCCCTCGACGAGACAACGCAGCGCGCCGCCCGCCTGCAAACCAACCGCTACAACGATTTTTTTGCCTACACATACGTAGCTTGCTACATTTACCTCCCGTTTTTGTAGCGATTAGCAGCGATTAGCGTGCGAGCAACGCATAGGGCGGGTTTTAAACCCGCAATCCTGCATTCCGTAGGAATGCAACATTCCTAACGGAATGCCGACCTCGCGGCAACAATTCATTTCTACCGAGCGATACATTCCTAACGGAATGTTGCTGATGCTTCCATAAGGTTTTTTTATCTTGATTTGGACAATTTGAAACAATTATTTGTATATTTGCACCGTTAATATTAAAAACATATTGTGCCTATGACATACACAGCGCGGTAATGCGCGCATACTTTTAAGACATATTTTAGAAGCATTGAGCTTTTATTCTTCGTTATCTGAAAATCTAGCAGTTTGATGATACCCAATGAAGAATAAGTTGCAGTGTTCACGCTTGTGCGTGAACTTGACTTATTTCCTATTGGGTTGGTTATGCTAGATACCACAGATAACGGGAAACGGTTGAGTTTCACGCTTTTTTTATGTCCCTACGTGGATGCCCAACCACCTCCAGCGGGCAGAGGAGCAGAAACCTCTCAAAACAACGGGCGGATTACTTCCCACGAAAAGCCTTTAGAGTAGAGGGAACAACAAATTCAACTTCAAAAAAATGAAACAGAATTACAAGCTTTATTTGTGTGCTTTGCTGCTCGTTGGGGCAACAGGCATGATGACCGCCAGAGCGCAAGGCTCCGGCAACAAGCCCACGCTGGCCGTGCTGGTGGTGGGCTTGGGCGACGACTATGCACAGCGGATGGGCGCAGACCTTAACCGAGACAGCGAGTACGAGCTGGTAACCAGCGCCGCCGCCGTGGCGGACAAGCTGGCTGCGCTACGCGCCGCGCACACGGCGAGCACGCCGGCGGACACCGGTGGCCTCGCCGCGTGGGGTAGGCAAAACAGCATAGACATGGTGCAGCTGGTGGTGGAAACCGGAGGCACAAAAATTCGCTTCCTTACGGCGCAGCTGCTGGACTGCAACACCGGACAGCTGGTAGGACGCGGCACCTACCGCCTGACAACCGCTTCCAAAGGGATGGCCAACCCGCTGCCGCTGCCGGAGATGGTGCCGCTTATCGGCGGGGTGTTTGAGATGGGGTGCAAGAGCGGCAGGGATGATAAAACTACCACGTGCAGCGCTGCCGGTACCCGTACCGGTGAAACGCCGGTTCACTACGTAAGAGTGAGCAACTTTAACATTGGGAAGTACGCGGTAACGCAGGCGCAGTGGAAAGCGGTGATGGGGTCGCTGCCCAGCAGCCTTACCAGCGATACCCTTTTGGGTGATGATAAGCCGGTGATTTACGTGAGCTGGGATGACATATCGGGCAAAGGCGGGTATCTTGAGAAGTTAAACGAGTGGACCGGACGGGGCTACCGGCTGCCTACGGAGGCGGAGTGGGAGTACGCGGCGCGGGGGTGCTATGGTGGGGATTGCGAGAGCTTAGAGTTCAGCGGCAGCAACACCGTTGGGGATGTGGCTTGGTACTCCGGCAACTGCCCCACCTCCAGCCCTCAACCGGTAGGCGGCAAAGCCCCCAACGGGCTGGGCATTTACGACATGACCGGTAACGTTTGGGAGTGGTGCCGCGACTGGTGGAGCGCCACCTACTACCCCTCCGGCACTACGGCGTCCTCTCCACAGGTTAACCCTGAGAACACAACCGTACCCTATTACCCTAACCGCGTGTTCCGCGGCGGCAACTGGTACTACGACGCGAGCTACAGCCGCGTTGCCTATCGCAGCTACGGCAACGTGCCCAGCACCCGCAGCAACTTCGTCGGCTTCCGCCTCGTGTTGCCGTAGCTCTGCTGGTTTTGGTTTGGTCTTAGCTTTTCCTGAGGGCGTTCGCTCTCTCCTGTAAGCTGCGCGAGCTTGCCGGTCGGCGAGCGGTGGCATGCTCCGTTATGCTGCCGCGTGGCGCACAAAGGGCGGGTTTTATATTAAGTACAATAGATTTTTTCAAATAACGATAGAATGTTATATTGGGTTTATACGTTGTTTGTAGCACGCCTCGCGCCGCCCCAACCAACCTCATTTTCAACCTAATTCTTAAACAAAACCTCAGTAGCAAGAGGTTGCCACCACCTCCCCCACCTCATTACTTCATTAAACACCATTTAAAATGAGGTAATGAGGTGGGGATATTTATATTCATGCTCACCTGCTACTGAGGTGGTTTTGTTTAAGAATTAGGTTGTAAATGAGGTTGGTCGGGGCGGCGCAAAGCGTGCGAGGACGGCTGTGTGCAAGGAGATTCCTCCGCTCCGCGCGCTCGTACCTCGCGCGCGTCGGTCGGAATGACGGCAGAGGGGGGCGCGGGTGGTATGCAAAAAGGGCGGGTTTGAAACCCGCCCCTACAGTGCGCACGCTTTGCGCCATTAATCATTAATCACTAAT
>JAITQP010000117.1 GCA_031288885.1 Prevotellaceae bacterium
GTTTTGCCTTAGCTTTTCCTGCCGGCGTTGCGCGAAAGAGCGTATGGTGATATGCTGGGAGATTGGCTTCGCCGAACTCCGGTTCCTCGCTTCGCTCGGAATGACGGCAGGGATTGGAGTACGGCGTTACGGAAAAAAGGGCGGGTTTGAAACCCGCCCCTACACGCTTCACGCCACTAATCACTAACCACTAACCGTTAATTCCCTCCATCACCTTGTTCATTTTAGCCACAATTTGGTTGGTGCAGAGGTTGCCGATGCTGCCCTCGTGGGTGTGGTGAACGGCCTTGTGGGGCTTGTAGGCGCCCTGCCGCACCTGCTCGCCCACCCTTTTGTAGGCCTCGCGGAAGGGCACGCCGCTGAGCGCCATGCGGTTTACGTCTTCTACCGTGAAGAGGTAGTCGTACTTGGCGTCCTCCAGAATGTTTTGCCTGACCGTAATGTGCTGTAGCATGAATTGGGTTATGCGCAGGCAGCTCATCAGCTCCTCGATGGCGGGGAAAATGATTTCCTTGAGCAGCTGCATGTCGCGGTGGTAGCCGGAGGGCAGGTTGGCGCAGAGCAGCGCCACCTCGTTGGGCACGGCCTGCAGGCGGTTGCACTTGCCGCGTACCAGCTCAAATACGTCGGGGTTTTTTTTGTGGGGCATGATGCTGGAGCCGGTGGTGAGCGCGTCGGGGAAGCTGACAAAGGCAAAGTTCTGGCTCATGTACAGGCATACGTCCATGGCAAACCGCCCCAGCGTGGCGGCTACGGCGGCCATGGCCGCCGCCAGCGCGCGCTCGGTTTTGCCGCGGCTCATCTGCGCCGCGATGGCGTTGTAGTGCAGGTCGTCGAAGCCCAGCAGGGCGGTGGTCATGGCGCGGTTGAGCGGGAAGGAGCTGCCGTACCCTGCGGCCGAGCCGAGGGGGTTTTGGTTGGCAATTTTGTACGCCGCCCGCAGCAGCTGCACGTCGTCCGTCAGGCTTTCGGCGTAGGCGCCAAACCACAGCCCAAACGAGGAGGGCATGGCCACCTGCAGGTGGGTGTAGCCCGCCATCAGCACGGCCTTGTGCTGCTCGCTCAGCGCCGTGAGCGTGGCGAACAGCTCCTGCACGGCGCGTGCAAGGCGCTGAATTTCCTCGCGGAAGAACAGCTTGAGGTCTACCAGCACCTGATCGTTGCGCGAGCGTCCGGCGTGGATTTTTTTCCCCACCTCGCCCAGCCGCTGCGTGAGGAGCAGCTCCACCTGCGAGTGTACGTCCTCCACGCCCGCGTCGATGGCGAAGCGTCCGGCGGCCACGTCCTCCGCAATTTGCTCCAGCCCGCCGAGGAGCACGCGCAGCTCGTCGGGCGTGAGGAGGCCTATGCTCTGCAGCATTTTTATGTGCGCTATGCTGCCCGCCACGTCGTGCTTGGCGAGCCGCAGGTCGAGCTCGCGGTCTTTGCCCACGGTAAATTGCTCCACCAGCGCGTTGGGCTCTGTGCCTTTACTCCAAAGTTTCATGCTAAGAATTTTGTCAGATAACGATTTATATAAAATTCCATAAAAATTCACATTATGCTACTCCACGCAAGGGCAGCAGCTTTTGCCACTCCATAGAGATGGCTCCCCCAACCTCATTCTCAACCTCATTTCCCCCACAAAACTACCTCAGTAGCCAAGAGGTTTTCCCCGCCCTCTCCAACCTCATTACCTCATTATTTTAATGAGGTAATGAGGTTGATATATCATAACTTATCGTCCACATGCTACTGGGGTCGTTTTGTTATAAAAATTAGGTTGGGAATGAGGTTGCGGTGCGGCGCCACCAACATTCCGTCCCTAACGGGACGGGGGAGCCATTCCTATGGAATAGCGTAAAAAAAATTAGTAAATATTCCCCCCTAAAATTTTGCCTAAGAAATCCGTTTTTTTCTAAAAAAGCTGCTCATCAGCGCTCCGCACTCGTCGGCGAGCACGCCGCGCGCGACCTTTGCCTTTGGGTGCAGCAGGTTTTGGGGGATGAGCGAGTAGCCGCGCTTGGGGTCGGCCGCTCCGTACACCACGCGCCCCACCTGCGCCCAGAAGCACGCGCCGGCGCACATGGGGCAGGGCTCTACGGTGACGTAGAGCGTGCAGTCGGGCAGGTATTTTGCGCCGATAAAGTTTGCCGCCGCCGTTATCGCCTGCATTTCGGCGTGGGCGGTGGCGTCGTTCAGCGCCTCGGTGAGGTTGTGCGCGCGGGCAATAATGCGGCTGCCGTGCACCACCACCGCGCCTACCGGCACCTCGTCCTTGCCGGCGGCGAGCAGGGCTTCGCGCAGCGCCTCGCGCATGTACTTCTCGTCTTCTGTCATTTACAAATATTTAACGTGTGGTAAATTAACCGCATCCGCTTTGTTTTGCTGCCGAATATCGCTACTTTTGTTCCAACTTATCAACCACAAAGGTAAAAAATTTTTATGAATAAGCTTGTGCAGCTTTTAAGCAACAGAATATTCCTCACGGCAACGCTCCTGACGCTGCTTTGCGTGGGAGTGTGGCTGTTCTTTTTTATTCGCGAGGGCGAAAAGAAGAACAGCATGGACGCCATGCGCGCCATTTCGGAGGATGCCGTGTTTGTGCTCCGCGTAAACGACCTCCACCAGCTTTCGCGCAAGCTGTCGTCGGAGGGCGAGCTGGCGCAGCTGCTGCGCGGCGACGCCGCCACCGGCCGCCTCTGCACGCTGCTGCCCTACGTAGCCGATACGATGGCTGCGCGAAGCGCCGTTATCGGCGACCTTAGCCAGCAGCCCATTTGGGTCTCGGCGCACGTGTTTGGCAAGGACTTGTCGTTCCTGTGCTCGCTCAACCTGCCCGAAAACCTGTACCTGAACAACGTTAAGCAGCTCGTGCCCCTGCTGGAGGCGGACGGCTACAGCGTGGCGGAGCAGCCCTACGACGAGGAAAAAATCCTCACGTTCCGGCGCGAAAAGGTAGATGTGTTTCACGCCACGGTGGTGCGGCGCGTGCTGGTGGTGAGCGCCTCGCGCGTGCTGGTGGAGATGGCGATACGGCAGGCCAAGTCGCCGGCGTCGCTGGCGGACAACCACGCCTTTGTGCAGGCTGCGCAAACGGCGGGGGCGCACGAGGACTTTAACCTCTACCTCAACCAGCGGCAGCTGCCGCGCCTGCTGGGCGTTTACTTAGACGGAGCGTACGCCAAGCCGCTCAGCTTTTTGAGGCAGCTGGGCAGCTTTGTGGTGCTCGACGCGGCGCTCCGCTCCAACGCGGTGCTGCTCAACGGCTTTTTGTTCTCCGACGATTTTCAGCGCTCCTACTTCTCCATCCTCTCCCACCAAAGCAGCAAAAAGCTGACCACCTTTGACGTTCTCCCGCGCGCCACCGACGGCGCGCTGTGCATGGGCATCACCGACGCGCAGCAGCTCACGGCGGACTACGGCGCGTTTCGCGACGTCCGGCAAACGGGCAACGCGCTGCGCAGCGCGCAGCTGTCCGCGCTGCGCAGCAAGATAGGCGTGGACGCGGCGAGGTTCTTTTGCGACCTGCACCCCTCCGAGCTGACGCTGGCGCGGGTGCCCATTGCCGACGCGGAGCTAAAGGACACGTGGTTTATGGTGCTCAAGTCGGGCGACGCGGACGCGGCGCGCGAGGCGCTGAGGGGCAGGATAGCCTACCTCGCCGAGGCCGAAAAAAAACCCGCCGACAGCTACGTGAAGACCGAAAAAATGGGCAACGGCGAGCCGCTCACCATCTACCAAAACCCTGCAGCGGGGCTTACCGCCGCCCTGCTGGGCAGCCTCTTTGCGCAGTGCGAGGACAGCTACGTAACGTTCATTGGCGAGTACCTCGTGTTTTCGTCGTCGCTTGCCGCGATAAAGGATTTTGCGCTCTCGTCGCTGCTCAAGAAGACGCTTGCGCAAACGGTTAACCTGAGCGACTACACGGCCACGGAATCCAACATGCTCCTCTACGTAAACCCCTCAAAGGCCAACGCCATTGCGCTAAGCCCGCTCAAGCCCGCGCTGCAAAACCGCCTGAAGAAATCGCCCGCGCTCGCCGCCTTTCAGTGCGTGGGCCTGCAGCTGCGCGCCATGAACGACAAGGTTTACTGCAACGCCTTTGTGAAAACCGCCTCAAAGGCGGAGGAAAAGCAGCGCGCGCGCAGCATGGCGCTGGACTTTGAGGTGAAGCTCAACGCTCCCCTGCGGGCGGCGCCGTGGGTGGTGAAAAACCACCGAACGGGGCAAAAGGAAATCTTGGCGCAGGACGTGCAAAATACCATCTACCTGATAGACAACCAAGGCACCTTGCTGTGGAAAAAAAGCATAGGCGAGCCCATCGTGGGAGGCGTGCAGCAGGTGGACTACCTCCGGAACAACAAGCTGCAGCTGCTGTTCAACACCAGCGCCAAGCTCTACATTGTGGACAGGCTGGGGCACAACGTCGACAAATTCCCCATCAACCTTGCGTCGCCAGCGTCGGCGCCCGCTGCCGTGTTCGACTACGACCGGTCGCGCGACTACCGCTACTTTATCCCCTGCAGGGACGGAAAAATCCGCTCCTACGAGCGCAACGGAAAGCCGCTGGCAGGCTTCGCCCCGCAGCCGTCGTTTGGGAGCATTACGCAGCCCTTGCAGCACGTTCGCATCAGGGACAAGGATTACGTTGTGGTGGCCGATAACCGCCGCGTTTACCTCCTAAACCGCAAGGGCGAGGAGCGGGTGCGCCTGCGCGAGAGCGTTGCGCCCGCCTACAACAGCAGCATTGCCACCGAGCAGGGGCTCGACGGCAGCACGCTGCGCATGGTAACCACCACCGCCGGCGGCGAGCTGGTCTACATCTACTTTGACGGCAACGTGGAGCGCATGGCGCTAAAGCCCAAGCCCAGCGAGCATCACTTTTTCAGCTGCTTTGGCAAGGCCGGTAAAATGGCCTACGCGGTGACCGACGCCAAGGAGCTGCGCGTGTACGAGCCCGACCTGCGGCTGAAGTTCGCGCACGATTTTGACAACCTGCTGTCCGCGCCGCCAAGCATGTTCACGCCGCTGCCCGACCTCAACCTGTACGCCATGTACGTGGAGAGCGAGCAAAAAGCCTACCTGCTGGGCGAAAGCGGCAGCCTGCTGAGCGGTTTTCCCGTCAGCGCCGTGGCGCCGCTGCTGGTGGACAACCTGCGCGGCAGCCCCACCAGCTACAACGTGCTGGTGTGCGACGAAACGGGATTTTTGTCGTGCTTTAGCGTAAACGCCCGCTGAGCGGTTGACGACGATTGACTACTTTTATTGAGAAAAAAATTGGAAGCGCTTGTTACCATACTCTTATTCATTCTCGTTGCGGGATTTTTTCTGCGGCACTTCGGGAAGTACCTGCTGCGCTTCTTTCTGCGGCGCATGGCAAAGCGCTTTGGGGCAAACCTCAACGCCTTTGACCAAAACGACCCCGAGCCACAGCCGCCCACGCCGGAGCAAATAATTCCCAACAACGTGGGCGAGTACGTGGAGTATGAGGAGGAAGTTAGGGAGGAAGTATGAAGTATGAGGTTGTTGACGGAAAAGTCTTCTTCAAATTCGGCAAATTGTTGCGGTTGCATTCAACATTCCGTTAGGAATGTATCGCTCGGTAGAAAAAACAACCACACACAAGTCCTGCATTCCTACGGAATGCAGCCATTTTCCCGTAGGGAAATTCCCCATAAATTTTAGTGTTAAAATCCATGGTTTATACAATTTGATTGCTTAACTTTGCCCCGGGTTGTTTTGAAGAATTTTCCGTTCAATTCATAATAATAAAATGGGGGTATGGTAAGTGGAGGTAATCTACAAATATCATTTTTTATTAACTTCCTTAAGCCGGAGTGCTGCGGCTTGGGCACAACTATGCCACACACACACACACACACACACACACACACACACACACACACACACACACACCTATCGCCGCAAATATAAGTAAAAATAATTACTTTACAAGCGGTTGCAATATTTTTTTTCGACAATTCTCTCCACAACAATGTAGCGTAAGGCAAAGCATTTATCCGTTAGCGGTTGCGCTGCTGCTTACCTTGCTTGCTGTGCAGGCACGCTTTGCGCGTGCGCAGCTGCCGCTTCCCACCCGCCATAGCGTTACCTGCATAACGATGGATCAGGGCTTGCTGCACAACTACGTTGATGATATTTATAAGGACGGGCAGGGCTTTTTGTGGATAGCCACCGAAGGGGGCGGGCTTTCGCGCTACGACGGCTACGAGTTCACGCACTACAATACCAACACCCCCCAAGTGAGGCTGCGGAGCAACTTCATCCGGAATGTTTGCGAGGACGGCTTTGGCCGCCTATGGATCAGCTCGGAGGGCGGGATAGAAATCTTGAGCCTGTCCTCCCGCCGGCTGACGCTCCCCAGCGACGCCACCGGACGGCTTGCCGGCGTAACCGACCAGCCGTCCGTAGCCGTGATGCGCGACAGCAAAGGCTGCATGTGGGCGTTTAGCGGGACAACGCTGCACAAAATATGCTTTGACGGGCAGGGCAACGTGAGCAAAATATTTTCCCTGCCGCCCATTCACCTGAGCATGCCGGCAGCTGCGCTGCGCGACGTGGACGGCGACGGGAATATTTGGGTGGGGCTGAAGAATACGGTCTGCAAGCTTTTTGAGGGCGACGCCGGAGCGCTGGAGGCAACGCCGGTGGCGCCATGCCTGCAGCTGGAGGAGGGGATATTTATTTCGGATTTTTTGCAGGATGGGGATGACGTGTGGGTAGGCACCGACCGCGGGCTCATTCGCTACGGCAAAAGCCAAAAGGCTATCAAAAAGCACTACACCCACGAGCCGCAGCAGCCGCGCTCGCTTTCGCAAAATCACGTTACCGGCTTGGCGCTCGCCCAAAACCGGCAGCTGATGGTCAGCACGCTGATGGGGATTAACCTGTACAACCCCGGCGGAGATGACTTTGAGCGCATCACGCAGGATAACGCCCCGGCGGGCGGCAGCCTCTGCTCCAACTTTGTGAACTGTATGCTGGCGGATGGCGACGTTGTTTGGCTCGGCACCGAAACGGGCGGCGTGAACAAGATAACCCGGCAGAAGCTGTCCATCCGTAGCTACGTGCACAGCGGGAGCAACCCGGGCAGCCTGTCCCCCAACCCCGTTAATGCTATCTACGAGGACGCGCGCGGGAGCTTGTGGGTGGGGACGGTGGAGGGCGGCCTTAACCGCAAGGCCGCCGGCAGCGAAAGCTTTACGCACTACACCTCCGGCTCGCCCTCGCGCTTGAGCCACAACTCCGTGAGCGCCATCACCGCCGACGGCGAGGAGCGCCTGTGGGTGGGCACGTGGGGAGGCGGAGTTAGCCTGCTTGACCTGCGCCGCCCCGAGCAACCCGCCCTAACGCATATTACGCCGCAAACGCGCGCGGGATTTCCCGCCAGCTTTATCGGCTCGCTCTGCTACGACGCCATAAATAACGGCATGTGGATTGGCAGCAACTCGGGCGTTTTCTTTTACGAGTGCGCCACCGGCAGGCTCATTTCGCCCTTTGCCAACCGCGCGGCGGAGGAGATACGCGGCGCCATTGGCGCTGTTGTCGACCGGCAGGGGCGGCTGTGGATGGGCTGTCTGGAGGGGGTGTACGTGGTGGACTTGCGCTCCCGCAGCGCCGATACGTTCCGCTATCAGCACCTCAGGTATAAGCTGGACGACCCCGCCTCCAAGCAGATAGAGAAAATTTGCTGCTTTTGTCTGGCGAGCGACGGGACGCTCTGGATGGGCAGCAACGGGTACGGTATTTACAAGCTGGCGCCGGATGAAAAGGGCTGTGACCGCTTTACCTCCTACACCACCAACGACGGCTTGATAAATAACAACATAAGGGGAATGCTGGAGGATGACAGCGGCTGCCTCTGGATTAGCACCAACAACGGGCTGTCGTGCTTCAACCCCGCCACCGGACGGTTTGACAGCTACGCCAAAGACGACGGTTTGCCGGGCAGCCAGTTTTACTGGAACGCCTACTGCCGCTCGCGCAGCGGGCTGCTGTACTTTGGCGGCTTGGGCGGGCTGGTTGCCGTAAACGCCGACCGCTGCACCCCCCAAAGCACCTCCGCCAAAGTTACGCTGACCAAGCTGCGCGTAGCCTACAGGGAAATTCTACCCGGCAGCGGCTACGTGGACGCCGACGTGGCGCTTGCCCGCACCCTGCGCCTGCACGAGCGCGACAAGTCGTTTTCGCTGGAATTTTCGGCGCTGGATTACACGCCGCAGGCCACCGCAGCCTACCGCTACCGCCTGAAGGGTTTTGACGACCAGTGGGTGGAAACGCCCGCTACGCGCCGCTTTGCCTCCTACACCAACCTGCCGCCGGGAAGATACACCTTTCAGGTGCAGTATATCCCCACAAAAGCTGCCGCCAAGAGCGCGCCCGTAACCGAGCTGGAGGTTATCGTGGCGCCGTTCTTCTACAAAACCGGCTGGTTTATCTTTGCCGCGCTGGCGCTGACGGCGTGCGGGGCGGCATGCTTTCACAGGCGGCACATCTACGCGCTCAAGCGGCAAAAAGAGGCGCTCCGCCAAATGGTGGAGGAGCGTACGCGCGAGCTCAGGCAGCAAACCCTCATCTTAGAAAATCAAACCAAAGAGCTCGAAATACGAAACAGCACGCTGACGCAGCAAAACGAAGAAATTACCCGCCAAAAGCGCCAGCTTATTACCATGTCGAGAAAGGTGGAGGAGCTGACCGAGGCGCTGCAAATGGAGGAAGAGCCGATGGACAAGAAGTTTGTAAACAAGGCGCTGGAGGTTATTAAGGAAAATTACAAAAACCCCACCTACGAGGTGGGCGACTTTATAGCCGCCATGGGCGTGAGCAAAAGCTTGCTCAACAAAAAAATGCAGCGCCTTATCGGGCAGTCCGCGGGGCAGCTCATCCGCAGCTACCGCCTGAACGTTGCCCACGAGCTCATCGTCAGGAACAGGGAGACCAAAAGCATGAATATTTCCGAAATAGCCTACGAGGTGGGGTTCAACGACCCCAAGTATTTTACCCGCTGCTTCACCAAGCGGTTCAACACCTCACCGAGCAGCCTGCTGGGTATCAGCGAGTAGCGCTTTGCCCGCCTTGCCGGATTTGTTAAAAGTGAGGGGAAAATACTTTTGTCCACCATCCATGTCCGTTTGTCCACCTCATCCCAACAAAGCGCCTTTATATTTGCCAGCGTAAAAGTTACCCTCAACTACAATCATTAAAAAATTTTGTGTATGAAAAGCAAAGAAAAGAAACGAAAAGCAAAGAAAAACTTCGCCTGTTATGGCTTGTTAGCTGTGGCGTTAGGGGCGGTTTTCTGCATGATTTCTTGCCAAGAGTGGGGTCAAACCGACCCGCCGGCAGGAAACCAAATTTATCCAACGCTTGAGCAGCTGGTAAATCTGACGTTTGAAGAGGAGCTAAATCCTGAGGAGATAGAGCTTTCCGCATACCCAAACGGTAGCGCGCCGACGGTGGTAAAGGACGAGGTGCACGGAGGGGTTCTTCATGCCGACGGGGGATATGCACGTATGCCTAACCCGCTGAATGCGGTGAACGTGCAAAACGCCGTTTCGCTTACCATGTGGATTAAGCAAGCGGCGCCCGCCGAAGGCGAAACGCAAGACCTAACGAGCGCCCTTTTTTCTTTCCTCAATGCGGACGGCAAAGGGCTGTCCTTTACCGTGGGCGGAGGGTTGAGCTATACGGGCGACGAGGGTTCGTACGACGACAATAACCCAAGTCAGGATACCGGGCTGATGACAACGGGTGAGTGGCACTACTTAGCCATTGCCATTACCAACACCGGCTACTTTGTGCATGTTGACAGCACGAGGGTAATTGACAAGACCGTTACCAACTTCGACATGTCAAAAGTGGTGCAGTTTGTTGCCGACGCGCCTTACTTTTATATCGCCTATGGCTCGGGAGCGCAGCCGGTGGACGAAGTATGGGTGGACAACCTGAAAATCTACCGCAATACGATTAGCCAAAAAGAAACGAGCATGCCTACCGTGAGCGGAAAAAGCACAACGATTATCGTTGGCGAAACCGATTGCTCCACCGGCTGGTGGTCGGCTTTCTCCGACTTCTTGTCGGTGCCGGGCGACGGCGTGTTCCATTGGAAGTTCACCAACTATACTGCCGGAGCCAACAACTGGGAAAATTGGCTGATTGTAGTAACCAACGGTAAGAATTCTGGAGAAACCGGCTACGCCGAACACTTTGTGCTCCGCGCCGATGCTTTCGGGTGGGGAACATACTACGTTGGCGACAATATCACCCACGATTACAACTGGGACACGTATAAAAGCGACATGCATGGCGCAACGGTTGACCTCACGCTGAAGCGGGAGGGCGGTCGAGTGGAGATGACCGCCGTTATCACCAAAGCCGGCGGAGGCGTGATGACCTACTCGTACTTTGCGGAGGGAATTCCGGATGGCGCGATAGGCACTTTCCTGACGGTGGAAAAAGGCTACCTCGAAATGGACGCCAAAGACGTCAGCGTGGGGACGCTTTATACAGCAGGCTCGTACCGCGTAGGTAGCGCAGACCTTTCCACCGGTTGGTGGTCAGCTTTCTCTAATATTGTGAAAACGAACGGCGACTACGTTGTCAGCTACCAATTCCGCAACTACACCAGCAAAGCTAATAACTGGAATAACTGGCTACTTGTAGTAACCAACGGTAAGGACAGGGCGGAAGATGGCTATGCCGAATACTTTGTGCTCCGCGCCGACAGCTATGGGTGGGGAGACTATTACAAGGGAGAAAATCTCGGTAGTACGTACGATTGGGGAACGTTTAAGGAGGATATGGACGGCGCGCTGGTAGATTTGACGATTAAGGTTATTGGCACGCGCTTGGATATGACCGCTATTACCACTACAGCGAACGGCAAGACATTAGAATATACGTATTTCCACGATGATATTCCAGCAGGAGCCATGGGCACCTTCCTAACCGTGGAAGGGTGCTACGTAGATATTATTTCGGTTTCCACATGCCCTTTAATCAAATAACAAAAAATACATCAGCATGAAAGATAAACACACAACAAAAAGAGCGCTCCGGAACCAGCTGTTTCGGGTGCTGCTAATCGTCCCCCTTACGCTCCCCTTGTCGCTGCGGGCGCAAAATCTAACCATCTTCGGCACGGTGCGCGATGGCAACAGCGACCCTGTGGTGGGGGCAAGCGTGGTGGTCAAAGGCTCCACGGTAGGCGTAGCCACCGACGTAAGCGGCAGCTACACCGTAAGCGCGCCGGCCGACGCAACGTTAGTGTTCTCCTTTTTGGGCTTAAAAACCCTTGAGGAGGCCGTAGCCGGGCGCGGGCGCATTGACGTTACGCTGCACGAAAGCGACCAGTCCCTCGGAGAGGTGGTGGTGGTAGGCTACGGCGCGCAGAAAAAGGAAAGCGTGGTGGGCGCCATTTCTCAGGTCTCCTCCGGAGAGCTGATGAAGTCGCCCGTTGCCAACATTTCGCAGGCCATTACCGGCAAAATTCCGGGGCTTATTACCTCGCAAACGTCCGGCGCGCCGGGCAGCGACGACGCGCTGGTGTTCATCCGCGGGCGCGCCACCTTTTCCGGCGACGCGCAGCCGCTCATCTTGGTGGACGGCGTGGAGCGCGCCTTTTCGCAGATTACCCCCGACGACATCGAAACCATTTCTGTGCTGAAGGACGCCTCGGCTACCGCCGTGTACGGGGTGAGGGGCGCCAACGGGGTTATCCTGATTACCACCAAGCGGGGGCGGGATCAAAAGCCGGTGGTAACCCTCACGGCAAACTGGCAGGTGCAGTCGCCCACCCGCAGCGATACCTACCTCAACTCCTACCAGTCGGTAACGCTGCTGGAGGAGGCCCTTGCCAACGACGGGCTGCCCTCGCAATTCTCCGCCGCAGACCTTGAGATGTACCGTAAGTCGGCGGCGGGAGAGCTGAGCGGCGTGGACGCGCTGCTCTACCCGAGTGTGGACTGGTATGACGAGGTGCTGGAAAGCTCCGCGCTCGCCCAGCGCTACAACGTGGCCATTCAGGGCGGCACCAAGCGCATGCGCTACTACGCCTCCGGCGAAATGTACGACCAGCAGGGGCTGTACAAAAACCTGAGCACCGACAAGTACGGCAATAAATCCAACACGAGCTACCGCCGCTACGCCTTCCGCGCCAACATGGACTTGCTGCTGACGAAAGACCTGACGGCGTCCGTCAACTTTGCCACGCGCTTTGAGGAGCGAAGCGGGCCCAACGCCTACGAAACGGCGGAGTACTCGGAGGTGTTCTACGAGCTCAACCACACGCCCGGCTGGCTGTTTCCGGTCAGCTACAGCTTTCAGGAGGGCGGGCGCGACGTTGTGCTCTACGGCGGCAGCTCGCAGTACCAGAATAACATTGCCGCCCGGCTGGCCAAAGCCGGCTTCTACCGCGCCACCAACACGATTAATGAAACCAACTTCATCTTTGACTACAAGGCGGGCTGGCTTACGCCGGGCTTGAGCGCAAAGGCTATGGCCTCGTTTGACTACGACTCCTACTACAGGCGCAGCTTTTCGGCTGATTTTGCCACCTACGAGCTGAACGATAAGAGCCGCTACGAATCGTTGCTGTCCTACAACCAGCTCAACGCGGACTCGGAGCTGGGCTACGACGGCAACGACCAAACCACTACGCTCAAGCTCTACATGGAGCTTCAGCTCAACTACGCCCGCAAGTTCGGCCTCCACGATGTGACCGCCATGGTGCTCTACAACCAAAACGACTACCGCTATCAGGCCGACTTGGCGCAGCGCTATCAGGGGCTGGTGGGGCGCGCTACGTATGGCTACGACGACCGCTACTTGGCGGAGTTCAACGCCGGCTACAACGGCTCGGAAAACTTTATGAAAGGCAGGCGCTTCGGCTTCTTCCCCTCCCTTTCGGTGGGGTGGAGAATTAGCAACGAAGAGTTTATGGAGGCCACGCGGAGCTGGATGGATAACCTGAAGGTACGGGCGTCCTACGGTCAGGTGGGTAACGATGTGTACAAGGTGAACAACGTTAAGCAGCGCTTCCTGTACTTGGATAAGTGGACGCAGCTGGGCAACGCCTACTACTTTGGGACAACCGGCAACATGGGAATTTACGAGGGTCAGTACCCCAACTACAACGTAACGTGGGAGCGCGCCAACAAGTACAACGTGGGGGTGGACTTCGGCTTCCTGAACGGGCTGATTGGCGGTAGCGTTGACATTTTCCATGAGCGCCGCAACAATATCCTCACCGAATACCGGAGCCGCCCGCAGTGGGTAGGCGTGGTGATGGCCGCCGGAAACTTGGGCGAAACAAAAAATCAGGGCTTTGAGGTGGAGCTCCGGCACGCCAAAAAGGTGGGGGAGGATTTGAGCTACACGGTAGGGTTCACGTTCTCCCACGCCAAAAACGAAATCCTGAGCATGGACGAGCCGTCGCTGAAAACGGACTACCGCAAGCTGGAGGGGCGCTCCATCAACCAGTACTTTGGGCTGGTATGCGACGGATTTGTTACCTCGCAGGACTTGGCAAACCCAAAATTCCCCGTCTCCACCTACGGCAGCGTAAAGGTGGGCGACCTGAAGTACAGGGATATGAACAGCGACGGATTTATTGACGACCGCGACCAAACGGCCATCGGCTTTAACGACCTGCCCGAAAACCTGTACGCGCTGAACCTCGGCTGCACCTACAAGGGCTGGGGGCTAAGCCTGATGCTTCAGGGCGTGGACGCCGTAAGCCGCTACTACGATGCGGAGGCTATGTACGCCTTTATAGGCGGCGGAAAGGTGAGGGAGCACCACTTGGAGCGCTGGAATCCGGCGGTGAGCGAAGCCGAAAACCTCGCCAACGCCACCTACCCCCTGCTGCACTACGACAGCTACGGCGACCACAACCAGCGCCCAAGCTCGTTCTTCCTCCAAAACGGGGCTTTCCTGCGCCTGAAGAACATTGAGCTGAGCTACACCGTCCCGCTCCGCTGGATAAAGCTGATAAGCATGAGCGAGTGCCGCCTCTACATCAACGCAAACAACGTGGCTACGTGGGACCACCTGAACGGGTTAACCGACCCCGAAAGCAACGGCTCCAACCGCTATCCGATTATGAGAACTGTGAACTTTGGTACAAACATTAAATTCTAAACCATCATGAAGAAGTACTTATTATACATATTCGTTGCCGTAATCGCGTGCGCAGCCTTCCCCTCGTGCGAGGATGCGTTTGGCGACTTTCTGGAAAAACAGCCGAGCAACGAGCTAACGGAAGAGGAGGTGTTCAGCGACTGGACAACCACCATGCAGTTCCACTTTGACGCCTACAACTTTTTGCGCCACGGCGCCGGCCGCATCAACCGCTCGTGGATGGACGCCGCCACCGACCTTGCGCAAACCAGCTACGCGAACGGCGGCGTGCGCACAACGTTCAACATCGGCAACTACTACGGCGGCGGCGGCTCGTCGGAGCTCATCGACACGTGGGAGCACTACTACCGGGGCGTCCGCAAGTGCAACATGCTGCTGAGCCGCATCGACAGCGTCCCCAAGGGCGCCGACCTGAGCGCCGAAAAGTACGAAACCGACAAGCTCAACTACAAGTCGGAGGCACGCTTCCTGCGCGCATACTTCTACTGGGAGCTCTTCCTGCGCTACGGCGCTATCCCCATCGTAAAGGAGGTGCTCGACCCCGACGGCGATTTGCTCACAAAATACGCCACGCGGCCCACCACGCAGGCGTTTGTGGTGGACTTCGTGCTGCGGGAGCTGCGGGAGTGTGAGGCCGGCCTGATGTCCTACGACGACGGCGTGAAAACCGCCAACGCCGGACGAATTAGCCAGCCTATGGCGAGGGCGCTCTACGCGCGCATCATGCTTTACATGGCGAGCGAGCGCTTTGGCGAAGCCTCCGGCGTTACGTGGGAGCAGGCTGCCAACGCCGCAAAGAGCTTTATGGACGACTTTGGCAGCGCCTACGAGCTGTTTACCACCGGCAATACCGACGCGGAAAAGTACACCAACGCCATCCTGCGAACTACCTACGAGGGAAACAACAAGGAGGTTATTTTCTTCCGCAACGATGTGAAAATCGGCTGGGCGAATATCCAAGATGACTCGCCGGTGGGCGAGGGCGGCAACGGCGGCCTGTGCCCGTCGCAAAACTTGGTGGACATGTACGATATGGCGGACGGCTCGTCGCCCTTTGTGGAGTACGACGCCACCGGCGCGCCCGTCTATAGCGGCGCGGCTGCTCCCGCCATCAACGCGGCAAGCGGCTACAACGACGCGTTGCCGTGGAGCCAACGCGACCCGCGGCTGGCGGCTACGGTGCTGCACCACGGCGCACGCTGGGGAGAAGGCGTTATCAACGTAGTCAAGGGGCAGCGCGACAACCCGGTGGGCAACGCCAACGCTACCCCAACGGGCTACTACCTCCGCAAGTACATTCCGGAGAATATCCTGAGCGCTGTGCACAGCGGAACGAGCTACCGCAATTGGGTTATTATCCGCTACGCGGAAATCCTCCTGAGCTACGCGGAGGCCGTGAACGAGCATCAAGGCCCGTGCGACGAGGTGTATGAAAGCTTGGATAAAATCCGGCAGCGCGCAGGCGTCGCCGGCAGCGTAAAAAACCGGAGCGACCTGACGACAAAGGAGAGCCTGCGCAACTTTATACGGAAGGAGCGCACGGTAGAGCTGGCGTTTGAAGACCACCGAGCTTGGGATGTGCGGCGCTGGGATGTGGCGGTTGAAGCCCTGTCGCGCCCTGTTTACGGCGTGGAGGTTACCTCCTCCGCGTATACCCGCAAGGTAGCCCAAGAAAGAGTGTTTGAGGGAAAGATGTATCTCTATCCCATTCCGGAAACGGAAGTATGGAAAGCTAATATCACAAATAATCCGGGTTGGTAATCTTTAAATCAAAAACTATGTACACAACAGTAATCAACATCGTAAAAAAAGTGGCCGGAGCGCGTAAGCTCCTGCTGATAGCGCTGCTCCTGCCTGCGGTAAGCCACTCCGCGTGGGCGCAGAATGAACAAACTTTGCGGGGGCGCATTGTGGACGGCGAGGGCAACCCGATTGCCGGCGCAGTGGTGAACGTTGCCGAGTCGAGCCGCATTGCGCTCTCCGATAAGGACGGCTTTTTTGACCTGAAGAGCGTGAAGAGCACGGACGAAATTATCGTTAGCAGCGCAGGCTACTTCACAAAAACCATTCCGGCGGAGTTCGGGGAGGATTTCCAAATCGTGATGGAGGCCGACGCGGACGAATACCTGCACACGATGCCCGTACCCTTTCTGCGCAAGCAGAAGAAGCTGATGACCGAGGCCACCTCGGTGGTTACCGGCGAAGAGCTGCAAAAGCACCCCATTACGGTGCTCCAAAACGCCTTTACCTCAACGGTTACCGGCGTGGAAACCTACGAGTGGGCAAGCGAGCCCGGGTGGACGGAGTCGGCAATATACATCCGGGGGCTGCGCACCATGAACGCCAGCGCGCGAAGCCCGCTCATCATTGTGGACAACGTGGAGCGCGACCTCTCGTTCCTCGACGCTTACCCCATCGAAAACATCACCATCCTGAAGGACGCCGCCGCGTGCGCTATCTACGGCATGAGGGGCGCCAACGGAGCTATTCTGGTCACCACCAAGCGCGGGGAGGCCGGACGAACGAAAATCAGCTTTACGCAGGAGGTGGGCTACCAAATGCTGAGCAACAAGATGGAAACCCAAAACTCCTACAACATGGCGCTGACGCGCAATCAGGTGAGGTATTTGGATGGGCTGGATCCGCTGTACTCGGACAATGAAATTGAAATGTACCGCCGCGTAAGCGCGGGCGAAACGCTGGAGGGGATGGACAAGTACCGCTACTTTAACACCAACTGGTACGAGGAGCTCTACCGCGAGCGCGCCCCCATGTACAGAACCAACCTCTCCATCAGCGGCGGCAACGAGCGCACGCGCTACTTCATTTCGGGCTCGTACCTCCGCCATGAGGGTATGTGGAACGATAAGTGGACGGAGTACAACGACGGCTTCAGCACCCAGCACGTGCTCGACCGCTTCAACCTGCGCTCGAACATAGACATCGACGTCAACAAGTTTTTGAACGTATCCGTAGACCTCGGCGGGCGCATCGACGATATTTCGCAGCCCTACACGGGGGTGTTCAGCATAGTTACCTTTGGGGCGATAGAGGCCAGCCCCATGGAGCCGGTCTATACGCCCAACGGCGAGCTGTACGCCTCCTCCACCGCCAACAACGCCGGGCGATACCTCGCCTCGTCGGGGCTGGAAAAGAACAGGCGGCGCAACGTGTACAGCACCATAAATATGAATGGAGATCTGGGGCAGCTGCTCTCCGGGCTCAAGGCAAAGGCTACCATAAGCTTCGACTCCTACGAAACCTTTGAGTCGAGCCAAGAAAACAGCGTAAACTCGTTCACGTACGACTATACGTCGGCGGCCAGCGACGTGTCGGAGTACACCCTGACCCGCTACTCTACGTTCGCGGCGCTATCCAACCCAAGAACCAACCCGCGCGAGTACTACTTCAACGTCAACTTCAACGCCGGGCTGAGCTACGAAAAGCTTTTTGGGAAGCACGCCGTAAACGCGCAGGCGTTTATCCGCACCTACAAGAACGTTACGCAGGGCTCCACGTCGTCCAACCGCTACCTGTCGTACAACGCGCAGGCTTCCTACGTGTACGACAACCGCTACGTTGTTGCCGGCAGCGTGTCGCAAATGGCGTCCGACAACTACGCCCCCGAGGAGCGCTGGGGGCTTTTCCCCGGCGGCTCGCTTGGCTGGGTGATGTCCGAAGAACCGTGGCTGAAGCATGAGAGCATAGACCTGCTCAAGCTGCGCGCCTCCTACGGGCGCGCCGGACAGGCCAACACCGGCGCCGGGCGCTACCCCTACCAGAGCACCTACGGATCCGGCACAAACTACAACTTTGGAACGTCGCAATCGAGCGTCAGCGGCATTGCCGAGAGTAAAGTCGGCAACTCGAACAGCAAGTGGGAAATATCCGACATGCTGAACGTAGGCGTGGACTTTGACCTTTGGGGCAGGAAAGTGTACGGCGCGGTAGACGCCTTTAAGGAGTGGCGCTCCAATATCCTCGTAACCCGCAATACGGTTCCGATTATTCTGGGCGTAAGCGCCCCGCAGGACTCCTACGGTAAGGTGGAGAGCAGAGGGTTTGAGCTGACGCTGGGGCACCGCAACCGCGCGGGCAAGCTCAGCTACTACGTGGAGGGAATGCTGACGTGGAATACCAACCAAATAACCGAAATGGACGAGCTGGAGCCCAACGTGCCGTGGCAGGCAAAAACCGGCAACCGCATCTTTGACGGTACGGAGGTGGCCGCCATGTACGAAGGCGCCTTTAACAACGGCGTGGGCGGATGGAACCAGTACAAGTTTGTGCAGTGGGCGAGCGACCCCAGCCTCGTTGCCTCCAGCCAGCAGGACGCCATCGACCATCCGGAAAAGTACCCCTACAGCACCGCGTCGGGCGGCGCGCAGAAGCTGGGCACGGCCGTATTTCAAGACCTGAACAACGACCGCCAGATTGACGTGAACGATATGACGCCCACCGGCTACACCATCATTCCCGAGCTCATCCCGAGCGTTACCATCGGCTTTGAGTGCTACGGCTTCGACGCGCGCGCCATGCTCACCGCCTACATGAACCGCTCCGTATTCCTGTCGCCCGCCATCAGCTACTCCGGCTGGAGCAACATGGGTACGCACGAAGTTGCCAAGGCGTGGGGATACTACAACGACGACCCCACCGACCCGCGCAACATCAACGCCGTTTACCCGAGGCCAGCCTACGGCGGCTTTAACGCCATAGACAGCGACCGGGGCTCGGGCACCTACAAGAACGACATCTGGATTAAGGACGGTAGCTATTTATCTTTCCGCAACGTTGAGGTTGGCTACTCGCTGCCCAAGCAGCTCGTTGCCAAGGTCAACATGACGAACTGCCGCGTTTACTTCAGCGGCTACAACCTGCTTACGTTTAGCGAGCTGCCGGAGGGTACAGACCCCGAAAAGCCAATGAGCTACTGCTGGTGGTATCCGAAAACCCGCTCATTCTCTTTTGGTATTAACATCGGTTTCTAATAAATTTTAATAAATTTGTAGCTATGAATAAAATGAAATTTTATCTGACAACAGCAGGGTTAATTCTCCTGATGAGCGCCTGCGCTGATTTTTTGGAAAAAGAGTACGATATTTCCATGTCGGAGGAGCAGGTGTTTAGCAGTAAGGAGAACACGCGAGGATTTTTGGCAAACATTTACGTCAACCTCCCGGACGTTTTTGCCGGCTTCACCGACGAGCAGTTCCTTGGCGCTTCGCGCGACTGCATGACGGACAACGCCATCTCCTACTGGGATGTGCACTACTACCACGCCGTGCTCACCGACGGCTACTCGGCCTCCAACCACCCCCTGCTGGGCTTCTGGCAAACCGATGTGTACGGCATCCGCAAGGCCAACCAGTTTCTTAAGAACGCGAGAGCTGAGGTGGTGGGCAACACGGAAAAAGCGGGCGACGACAACCACCTGTTTGAACGGTACATGAGCGAAGCCAAGCTGCTGAGGGCTATTTTTCACTTCGACATCGTGTGCTGGTTTGGGGATGCGCCAATTATCGCCGAAGACGAAAGCGGAGTGCCTGTCGTGTTTGACTTGGGCAACCCGGAGGCCATGAACATGCCGCGCACCGCCGCGGCGGACGCCCTGAAGTGGATAGCCGACCAGTGCGACTTGGTGAAGGACGCGCTACCGTTCCGCTACAGCAGCGAAACGGAGAACTGGGGGCGCGTAAACGGGGCAACGGCGTATGCCCTGAAGTCAAGAGCCCTGCTCTACCGCGCCTCCAAGCTCCACAACCCCTCCGGAAATATCGACTGCTGGAGGGAGGCCGCCCAAGCTGCCCGCGATTTTATTGCCAAAAATCAGCTGCAGGGCAACCCGTACATCTTGTACAGCATGGGCGATACGAAGGAAAACTACTACCAGTGCTTTATAACCAACCCTGTTTACAACGACGAGTACATCCTTTGCCGCTCCGTTTGGAACACCAACGCCATTGAGCGGCTCTTGGCTCCCTGCGGGTTTAGCGGAACGCTCACCGCCGTAGGGCGCACCAACCCCACCCAAAACTTGGTGGACTGCTACGAAACAATCAACGGTTTGCCCATTGATGAGGATAACACGTACGACGAGCAGAAGCCCTACGACAACCGCGACCCGCGGCTGGAGCAAACCATCCTGCACCAAGGCTCCGTGTGGGGCGAGAAGCAGGAGGAGGAGGAAAGGGCGGTGGACGTCTCCCAGCCCGACGGGGTAGACTATGGTGCGCTGCACGGCGGCACGCTGACCGGATACTACTCCAAAAAGTTTTTACATAACATTTCGTTCAAAAACCCAACGGCGCCCAGCCACTCCTGCCCCATCTTCCGCTACGGCGAAATACTGCTGAATGCGGCGGAGGCGGTCAACGAGGCGGAGGGCCCAGACAACGCATATCAGTACGTCAACGAGGTGCGCGCCCGGGTGGGGATGCCTCCCTACTCAGGCAAGACGAAAGAGCAGCTGCGCGAGCGCATACGCAACGAGCGCAGGATTGAGCTCTGCTTTGAAGACCACCGCTTCTTTGACGAGCGCCGCTGGATGATTTTTGAGGGGCAAAGCATGGCCTCGGAGGTCAGCCTGCCGCGCTACAAGCAGTACTACAACCTCTACGGCGTAGCGGTAACCAACCCCGCAAGCCCTGCGTATAGCTACGTGCCCGCCCAGAAGCACCCGACGCGCACGTTCAACAGCCCTAAAAACTACTTCTTCCCTCTCCCGAACGACGAGGTGAAGCGCGCCCCGAACTTGAAGCAAAATCCGGGGTGGGAGCTGTGATTTTAGTGATTAATGATTAATGATTAACGGCGCAAAGCGTGGCGAAGCAATCCAGAAATACGGACAAGGCAACGCAAAGCGTGCGTCGCTGGATTGCTTCGCTTCGCTCGCAATGACGCGAAGCGTGCGACGAGACGATGGTTTGCGAGGAGGTTCCTCCGCTTCGCGCGCTCGTACCTCGCGCGCTTCGGTCGGAATGACGGCAGGGACGGGCGGCATTGCAGGTGCAGGGGATGCACGCTTCGCGCCATTAATCATTAATCACTAATCATTAATCATTAATCACTAATCATTAATCATTAAAAAAAACCATGTTGTCAATTTATCACAAAGTAAAGGGCGGTTTTTGCCTGCCCGTTTTTCTCCTTTTCGCTGCTGTTGCCTGCAGCGAGGGCGAGGAGGAAAATCATACGCCTGCTACCGTAGGCGAAATCACGTTGGGCGCTACCGCCGTTTCGGAAATATCCCGAAGCGGCGCGCGGCTGACCTCTTCGCTGACCAACACGAGCGAAGAAGCGGTTCGCGCCAAGGGATTTTGCTACTCCCTCTCGAGCCCGCCTACGCTTAGCGACGGCGTTGTGACCCTCGAAAGCGGGGCGGCGGATTTCACAGCCGTCATATCCGGCCTCAAATCCAATACCGCCTACTCCGTCTGCGCCTACGCGGTAACGGACAAGCAAACCATTTACGGAGCGTCTAATGCTTTCCGCACCTTAGCCGATGCTGACGGAGCGGAGGACTTTCAGGCGCCCACCTACGCGGACGACTACAGCGTGGCAGGTATAAGCAGCTGGGCGAACCGAAATCAATGGAATTTGGCGAACGTGCACGACCCTACGGTGGAAAAGTGCGGAGACTACTACTACATGTACGGCACCGACGCCTCCTACGGCAACGTGCACGTGGGGCGCGGACATTTTCCCTACCGCCGCTCCAAAGACCTTGTCAGCTGGGATTTTCAGGGAATGGCGATGAGCGAAACGCCGGCGTGGGTAAAGGACACGCTAAACAGCATGCGCAGCCAGCTGGGGCTTCCCGCTATCAGCAACCCGTTGTTTGGACATTGGGCGCCGGTGGTGCGCAAGGTCGACAGCAAGTACCGAATGTACTACTGCATTGTGGTTGACAACTACATCCTGACCGGAAAGCCAAACACCGCCGCCAACTTCGACAACTCGTGGACAGAGCGCGCCTTTATCGGCTTAATGGAAACCGGCGATTTGGGCAGCAACCTGTGGGAGGATAAGGGCATGGTGGTGTGCTCCTCCACCGACCGCGAAAAGAATTGGGCGCGCCCCAGCCTAAGCAATTGGGACGGATACTTCAGGTGGAATGCTATAGACCCGTCCTTTATTGTCACTCCGGAGGGGGAGCACTGGCTGATTTACGGCTCGTGGCATTCGGGTATTGTTGCGCTGGCGCTGGATCCGGCAACGGGCAAGCCGTTCAAGCTCGGTGCGCCGTGGCTCTCCGCCGCTCTCCCCGACTACGGTAGCCGGATTTACACCCGCAACGCCAACAGCCGGTGGCAGGGCTCGGAAGCGCCGGAGGTCATTTATAACGAGGAAACGGGCTACTACTACCTCTTTTTGGCGTATGATGAGCTTGCGGTGGCGTACAACACCCGCGCGTGCCGCTCGCGGAGCGTTGCAGGCCCATACGTTGACTTCAGCGGGCGCAGCGCCGCCGGCGGCATAAGCGACTGCAAACCTATCCTGACTCACCCCTACAAGTTCGGAAACCACTCCGGCTGGGTAGGAATTTCGCACTGCTGCATATTTCGGGGCGATGACGGGAGCTGGTACTACTGCTCTCAGGGGCGTTTGCCCGAAAACACCAACGGCAACGCCTACAGCAACGCGATAATGATGGGGCACGTGCGCAAAATCCGCTGGACGGACGACGGCTGGCCGGTGGTCATGCCGGAGCGCTACGCCGCCGCGCCCCAAACCCCCATCACAGAGGAGGAGCTGGTGGGCGCGTGGGAGAATATTACCCTTAAGTACAGCTACGGCAAACAGCAGAGCGCACAAGCGCTAACCCTATCGGCAAGTAAAACGGCGTCCGGAGCGTTGTCGGGCGCGTGGTCGTGGGACGCCGCCGCAAAAACGCTCACCGTTGGCGCCCTCAAGCTGTACGTGGAGCGCGAGGTGGATTGGGAAGCCTCCCCCCGAACGTGTACCATTGTTTACGCAGGGCTCAACTCGTCCGGCGAGTCAGTTTGGGGGAAAAAGAAGTAAGGTGCGCACCTCTATCAAAATGTTCGCAACAATAATTACTCTGAAAATATTACTTTATTCACCACCTTTTTCAGTGGCAATTTTACTTAGAAACAAGATAAATACGCTGATAAAATAAATCGAATTTACAATTGAACCAAATATCTCTATTAATTTTATGCATTGAATTTTCATCTAAATAGTAAAACAATGCTATACTCGACAAGTGAATTAGTGGAAACAAATGGCCTAATCCAATATTCAAGATAGGATTTTTCCTACATAGATCTTTGTCATCGTTAAACGCTATCTTTCTACGTTTTATTATTCCATATATAATGTTAACTATAGCCATGCAACATGGTATTGTTACCAGAAGCACCCATTGCTCTATTAATGGAACAAGAACGTGCGTAATAGCGCACATTAACCCGGCAAGGATTAACCATAAATCAAATTCCTATCAGAAAATAATGCAAATTCTTTCATAAATGTGCTCCTTTCTATCCTATCGTTTTCACGTAACTTTATAACTGTGATTTTTTCTGCTGAAAAATGTAAAAACAAACAGCACCGTGGGAGGCATTAACCCTGCCACAGCAATAGAAACAAATACAATTATGCTGTTACTTATACACTTATTGGCAAATAAATCTTCAAATCCAAATAAAATTAAACACTTCATGGTGATAAAAAATAAAATGCATGAAGATACAGCTATAATTACTAATTTGCCGTATGTTGTATTATTAGAAATATTATTTTTCATACACCCAATATTAAAATGCTGTTGTTTCCCTTTCTGCGATTTTTTGTGCTACTTACCGGCTGCTTTCACCAGCTTGTAAACGGCAAAGGTGTACGGCTCTATCGTGGCGCTGAGCGTGCTGCCGCTGATGCTCAGCGGGCTTTCCTGTGGGGTAATCGCCAGCGGATGCTCAAGGGTGTTGTCCTTATCTACGTCGCCCGTGGAGAGCTTTACGCAGGCGCTGCCCGTGAGCGTCTCTTTCTTCTTCAGCCCGGCAAAGCTTACGGAGATGGGCTGCGGCTTACCCGAGGTGTTCACCACCTTAACGATGACGGTGTTGTCTCGCTCCTCCCACGCTGCGCTGGCAAAGAGCCCGTTTTGGTTTTCGCCTCCGGCTACAGGTTTTTGGCTCATCGTTAGCGGGAGCACGTGGCTGCCCTTGTTGAGCGCGTAGAGCTGCTGCACGTAGTAGCTCGTGGTGCGCACCACGTTCAGGTTGTCGAACCATATCATGTCGGGTCGCCACTGCCAGCCCTCAACGTGGGCAAACAGCGGGGCGTAGGTTGCCATGTGTACCACGTCGGCGTTGCGCTCCAGCCCTGTCATAAAGGCGGCCTCCAGCAGCGAGGCGTGGAAGTGGTTCCACTTTTTCCCTTTGCCGTGGCAGGCGTACTCGCCGGCAAACACCTTGGGGCCTTTGCGGTCGTAGCCGTCGTAGCGCGTGCCTTGGCTCAAAAACCAGCTTTCGGGGCGGTAGAAATGCTCGTCCACCAAGTCAACGTTTAGCCGTTTCATTTCAGGCCACAGGTAGTCAAACTGCTCACCCTCCGAGCCGGGGCCTGAGCTGCCAATGATTTTGATGTTCGGGTAAGCCTTTCGGATGGCCTTTATGAAGGGCTCCAGCCGCTCGGGGTACTCCGCTCCCCACTGCTCGTTGCCTATGGCGATGAGCTTGAGGTTGAACGGGGCGGGATGCCCCATTTCCGCGCGCACCTTGCCCCACGTTGAGTGCTCGTCTCCGTTGGCAAACTCCACCAAGTCCAGCGCATCCTGAATGTAGGGCGCCAAGTCGGCAACGGGCACGTGCGCCTCCGGATGGTTGTTCTGGAATTGGCAGGCAAGCCCGCAGCTGATGACGGGTAGCGGCTCGGCGCCTATCTCCTCGGAGAGCAGAAAAAATTCGTAGAAGCCCAACCCGCCGCTCTGGTAGTAGTCCGGGTAGAAGCGGTGCGGGAAGGTGTAGTGCCAGCGGTTTTCGTTCAGCGGGCGGTTTTCCACCGGCCCCACCGTTTTTTTCCAGTCGTAGCGCGTTGCCAAGTCCGTTCCCTCCACGATGCAGCCGCCGGGAAAGCGCAGCACGCCCGGCTTTACGTCGGCAAGCGCCTGCGCCAAGTCCTTGCGGAGCCCGTTTTCGTGCCCTTTCCACGTGCCCTCCGGAAACAGCGAGATGTGCTCCAAATCGACGGGCACGGGCGAGGTGAGGAAGATGCGGAGCGTGGCTTTGGCCTCCGTTGCCGCCGGGGTGAGCGTCAGCTGGTATTTTTTCCAGCCTTTGGCGTCAACCGTCAGCTCCTGCGCCGCCAGCGCGTGCCACTCGCTGCTGCTGTTGGGCTTCACCAGCTCCACCCGTATTTTTGACGGCGCCGGCGCGTCCTGCGCTATGCGCGCCCACACCGAAAAGCGGTACGCTTCGCCCTGCTTCACCCCCATGCCAAAGTAGCCCTCATTCTCCACGCCCGTGTGCTTGTGGGCGTGCCCCGGGCCGGAGAGGCGGATGTAGTGGGGGTTGCGCTCAAAGGGGCCGTCGCTGAGCACCTCCACCGTGCCGAACGTTTTCCACGCCATCAGGCGCTGCGGGAACTCAAACGAGCGGTTTTTGACCAGCTCGGCGTACAGGCCGCCGTCCGCGCCGTAGTTGATGTCCTCAAAGAACAGCCCATACATGGTTGGCTGTATCGCGGCGCCCGGTTTTTTTACGTCAACCGCCATTTCGTTGACCTGTGCACTTGCCGTCAGGCCGGAGGCCAGCGCAAATGCTGCAAAGAGTAATTGATAGCTTGTCATGATTTGTTTGTTTTTAGTGGTGATGATTTAGCTTTACTTTATCCGTTTTCCCCAAAGGGAGCGTCCGCGCTTGTCCAGCCCGCAGAGCAGCACGGTTTCCTGCTCGCGCTCCCAGTCGTGCCCCGCAAGCACAAAAATATTTTCGATGGTTTCCTCGCCCATGGTTAGCGTCAGGGTTTGGTTTTCGGCGGAGAAGCTCCACGCTCCCATGCCCTCCACCTCTCCGCTTTCCGCAAGCACGGCGTGGAAGGATTGGTTACACTCGTTTTTCTTCAGCGCGCCTTCGCCCCACAGCACCTGCCCAGCCTCCAGCGCGCGCTCCCTCGCCGGCTCCACGATGCGCAGCAGCTCCCACTCGCCCGCCAAATCCGCCTTGCCAAATCGCCGCGGCGTTGCCCCTGCGTATCGCTCGGGCGAGGCCACAGGCCAGCCGTCGGGGGTAAAGAGCAGCTGCCGCACGTGCAGCGTCATCATGACGTTGTGCGGCGACAGCCGTGCCTGATGAAGCATGAAAAAGTCCCCGTTTTCCCGCCGTATCACGCTGCAGTGCCCCGTGCCTGCCCACCCGGGGTGCCCGTCAAACCGGTAGGGCGCCGTCAGGATGGGGAAGTTGTTGGTGGTATCGCTTACGTCCCGACCGAAGAAGTCGAAAAACGGCCCCTCGGGGCTGTCCGAGCGGGCTACGCGCACGTTGTAGGTGGTCATGAGCGGGTCGTAGGAGTAGAACAGGAAGTATTTTTTCAGCGCAGGGTGGTAGATAACCTCCGGCGCTTCGAGGTTATCCACGCGGTAGCTGGCGCGGCGCGCAACCAAATGTCCGTGGTCGTCCGGCTTGGCGGTCAGGCCTGTTGCGGGGTCGAGCTCTACGCAGTACAGGCCTCCAAAAAACGAGCCGTAGTGCATCCACCACCTGCCGCTTGTTGCATCAACAGCAATGCTGGGGTCGATGGCGTTCATGGGGCTGCTGTTGTTGGTTTTCACCACGCAGCCCTTTTGCGTCCACGGCCCCTCCGGCGAGGACGCTTCCGCCAAGCCGATGTAGGAAGTTTTCCGCCCAAAAGCCGACACGCAGAAGTAAAGCCGGTAAGTATCCCCGTGCTGCACAACGTAGGGCGCCCAGATGTTGGTGGCGCCTTTGCCGTCGGCGTGGCGGTGCACCCACTGCACCGCTTCGTCCGGAATGACCGGAAAAGCCCAGCCCAGAAACTCCCACCGCACGAGGTCTTGCGAGCGGCGAACTTGTATGTACCCCAGCGGAACGCCTTTTTCCTTTGCCTCCCGCCGGTTTTCGGCAAAAATGGCGTCGGTTGAGTACATGTAGTAGTAGTCGCCAAGCTTTTTGCAGGACGGGTCGTGCACGTTGTACGTGCCCCACGCGCGGTAGCTTTCCATCCGCGCCACAGCGCGGTAGTCGTCCTTCCACGGGTTAGCGGAGCTTACCGGGGCAAAGGGCGTTTGCCCGTCGCAGGACGTGTGGAGCAGCAGCGTGGAGGTTACGAGGAGTAAAATTTTGCTCATAGCATGGCGTGTAATTTTTACAAAAATACAAAATTTCGTGAATTCAAGGGTGGAATTATGGGTAGAAATGGTGGACAAAATGCAGAACCCGAGTAGCCATGGGGCTAATAATCGTAAAATCCAATAGATTTTTTTTCAAATAACGGTTTTATACGGTATGATGTGCGGCATGGTTTTATGCATTGCTTTCAGCACGCCTTGCGTCATTGCGAGACCCGAACCCATATACGGGAAAAAAGGAAAAAGACGAAGTGCTAATACTATGTCTAAGCAATTTCATCATTGTAAGGTAGAGCGGCTTGAAAAGCCGGATTTTCATAACCGCAGGTCAGCGACCTGCGGTTATGAAGATTACGCCCTTTCAGGGCGGCGCGAAGCGTGCGCACGGGACGGCTGTTTGCGAGGAGATTCCTCGCTGCGCTCGGAATGACGGGCGGTAGGGGGGGAAAGGGACGCGAAGCGTGCGCACGCCGTCCCTACACGCTTCGCGTCCCTACACGCCCGCCCCCTGCCGTCATTCCGACCGGAGCGCGCGAGGTACGAGCGCGCGCAGCGAGGAATCTCCCCGCACACAGCCGTCCCCGCACGCCTCGCGCCGCCCCGACCAACCTCATTCCCAACCTAATTTTC
>JAITQP010000191.1 GCA_031288885.1 Prevotellaceae bacterium
CTGACGCTGCTTTTGCCAACGGAACCACTCATCCGGTAGGTCAACTGAAGCCAAACCGTTTGGGTATTTACGATATGTCAAGCAACGTATGGGAGTGGTGCTGGGACAAGTGGGATAGCAGCTCTAACCGCGTGCACCGCGGCGGCGGCTGGGACTGGGGTGCGGCCTCTGGCTGGCTTCGCGTTGCTGCCTGCAGCAACGGTGCCCCCAGCCAACGCTACCACAGCGTTGGCTTCCGCGTGGTTTTGCCTTAGTTTGTCCTGCGGCGTCCGTCCCTCTTGTGTAAGCTATGCAAGTTTGTCGCGTGGCGAGCGGAGCGCAAGCTGTAACGGTGCGACCTGAAAGGTCGGATTTTCATAACCGCGGGTCAACGACCCGCGGGGTAGAAGAGGAGGGAATCCCATCCCTCTCAAGCTCCTAACGAAAAAATGCCATAAAAACAATAAGGGCGGGTTTTAAACCCGCCCTTACGCATTGTTTACCGTACAAACAGCAGCTCCCTGTACTTGGGCAGGGGCCACATTTCGTTGTCCACAATCAGCTCCAGCTTGTCGATGTGGTAGCGGATGGCGTCCATGCGCGGCACGATGTTGTTGTGGTAGGCAAGCGCCTTTTCGCGCTCGTTCTCAATTTTGTTGGCAACCTTGCGCTCGTTTATCATGTTCGCCACGCCCAGCGTTATTTCGTTGGTGTGGTTGGCAATGCGCTCAATGATGAGCCTGTTCTGCGCCGACATGGCCTTGCTGAGGTCTTCGGCAAAGAGGGTGTTCACCTTTGCCACGTTGTCCAGCAGGCGCGACTGGTACTCGGTGGCCACGGGAACAATGTGGTTCAGCGCCAAGTCGCCCAGCACGCGCGACTCAATCTGGATTTTCTTGGTGTACGTTTCCCACTTCACCTCGCAGCGCGAGTGGAGCTCCTTTTTGTTGAACACGTCGGTTTCGGCAAACATTTTCACGCTGCTCTCCGAGAGGTAGCTGTCAAAGATGATGGGCACGCTGGTTTCGCAGTCCAGCCCGCGCTTTGCGGCTTCCGCCTTCCACTCGTCGCTGTAGCCGTTGCCGTCAAAGCGGATGGGCGCGCTCTCGCTGATGTACTTTTTCACCACCTCAAAGATGGCCTTTTCCTTGGCGGCGCCTTTGGCGATGAGCGCCTCCACCTCCGTGAGGAATTCGCCCAGCTGGTGGGCTACGGCGGCGTTGAGCGCGGTCATTGCCGCGCCGCAGTTTTCGGACGAGCCTACGGCGCGGAACTCAAAGCGGTTGCCGGTGAACGCAAAGGGCGACGTGCGGTTGCGGTCGGTGTTGTCGATAAACAGCTCCGGTATTTGCCCTACGCCGAGCTTCAGGCCTGCCTTTTTGTCGATGGCGATGGCGTCGTCCGTTTTGGAGGAGGCCACCTTGTCCAGCACCGCCGAGATTTGGCTTCCGAGGAACACCGAGATGATGGCGGGCGGCGCTTCGTTGGCCCCGAGCCGGTGCGCGTTGGTGGCGGAGCTGATGGAGGCCTTTAGCAGGGCGTTGTGCTTGTAAACGGCCTTTAGCACGTTGGCAACAAAGGTTACGAACTGCAGGTTGCTCACCGCGTCCTTGCCGGGCGCGAGGAGGTTTACGCCGGTGTCCGTCCCCAGCGACCAGTTGCAGTGCTTTCCCGAGCCGTTGACGCCCTTAAAGGGCTTTTCGTGCAGCACCACCCTGAAGCCGTGCCTGCGGGCTACGCGGCGCATGACCGACATCACCAGCAGGTTGTGGTCAACGGCGAGGTTGGTTTCCTCGTAGATGGGCGCGAGCTCAAACTGGTTGGGGGCAACCTCGTTGTGGCGCGTCTTTACGGGGATGCCGAGCTTGTGGGCTTCCACCTCGAGCTCCGTCATGAACGCCAGCACGCGCGAGGGGATGTGCCCAAAGTAGTGGTCTTCGAGCTGCTGGTTTTTGGCGCTGTCGTGCCCCATGAGCGTGCGCCCCGTGAGCACCAAGTCCGGACGGCCTGCCCACAGCGCGCCGTCCACCAAAAAGTACTCCTGCTCCCAGCCCAAGTACGAAAACACCTTGGTTACGCTCTCGTCAAAGAACTTGCACACCTTCACCGCGTTTTTGTCCACCGCGGAGAGGGCTTTCAGGAGCGGCGCCTTGTAGTCCAGCGCCTCGCCCGTGTAGGAGATGAAGATGGTGGGGATGCAGAGCGTGTCGCCCACCACAAAGGCCGGCGACGCGGGGTCCCACGCCGTGTAGCCGCGCGCCTCAAAGGTGTTGCGGATGCCGCCGCTCGGGAAGCTCGACGCGTCCGGCTCCTGCTGCACGAGCAGCTTGCCCGAAAACTCCTCAATGATTTGCTTTTCGCTGTTGAACTCGGCAAAAGCGTCGTGCTTTTCGGCGGTGCCGCCCGTGAGCGGCTGAAACCAGTGCGTGTAGTGGGTTGCGCCCATTTCTATGGCCCACTGCTTCATGCCCTGCGCCACCTCGTCGGCGATGTCGTGCGTGAGCGGCGCGCCGGATTTGACCGCCGCGCTGAGGGTTTTAAACGTTGTTTTGGAGAGGTAATCCTTCATCTTCTCGTACGAGAAAACGTTTTGCCCGAAGTAGTCGGAAACTTTGCTTGAGGGATACTCTACCGGTACGGCTTTCTTGCCGAATGCTTCGTCCAGAAGCTTGAATCTTAGTGTACTCATGATGTTGTCTGTTTTTTTGTTGTTGTTAATGTTGGTTGGATTATCAAATTATTTAAGAAAAATGTTATTTTGCTTGCAGGTGTCAATCATTTCGTCGCTCCAGAGGGAGGCCTGCGTTTCGCCGATGTGCGCGCAGCGCAGCAGGAACATGCACAGGCGGCTTTGCCCTATGCCGCCGCCAATGGAGAGGGGAATTCTGTCCTCCAGCAGCAGGCGGTGAAAGAGCAGCCTTTTTCGCTCGGGGCAGCCCTCGAGGTCGAGCTGGCGCACCAGCGCCTCCTTATCCACGCGGACGCCCATCGACGATATTTCAAATGCCGACTGGAGGACGCTATTCCACAGCACCATGTCGCCGTTAAGCCCCTTGTACCCGTCGCTGGTAGGCGTTGACCAGTCGTCGTAGTCGGGGGCGCGCCCGTCGTGCTTTTCGCCGTTTGCCAGCTTGCCCCCAATGCCGATGACGAATATTGCCCCGTGCTTTCGCGCCGCCTCCGTTTCGCGCTCGCGCGGCGACAGCGTGGGGTAGTCCTTCAGCAAATCTTCGCTGTGCACAAACGTTATCCTCTCGGGGAGCGACGGCGTGATGTGCGCGTAAAGCCTGTAGAGGTGATGCTCCACGCTCCTCAGCGCGGCGTATATTTTTTCCACAATTGCCTTTAGGAAGTCGAGGTTTCTGTCCGCCGGCGTAATGGTTCTCTCCCAATCCCACTGGTCAACGTAGAGCGAGTGGATGTTGTCGAGCTCCTCGTCGGCGCGGATGGCGTTCATGTCGGTGTATATGCCGTAGCCGGCGGCGACCTTGTAGGCGGCCAGCTTCATGCGCTTCCACTTGGCCAGCGAGTGCACCACCTCCGCCTTGGCGTCGCCCATATCCTTTACCTTGAACGACACGGGGCGCTCCACTCCGTTCAGGTTATCGTTAATGCCCGTGCCCGCGAGCACGAACAGGGGCGCCGTGACGCGACGCAGGTTCAGCTGCTCCGACAGCTCTGCCGGAAACAGCATCTTCAACTTCTCTATGGCCTGCTCCATGGTTTCGGGGGCAAGCGTCGCTCGGTAGTCCGAGGGGAGGAATAGCTTCATTCGTTTCGTTTCTGATTTCTAATTTAAACCTGTTTATCACAAACAAAAGCCTGAGGACGCTTTTACGCATCCCCAAACTTTTGTCTCACCATAATTTTGTAGAGTATTCAAAGGTTAGGTGTTTTTTTATAGTGAGCCGTAGCCGTATTAGCTTAGTCAGGTTTAGGTTTTCAAGTTTATTCGTAGGTTAAGTTCAGGTTTTAGTTAAGTTCAGGTTCAGGTTTTGGTTTCAGGTTTTGGTTAAGTTCAGGTTTTGGTTTAGTTTAGGTTCAGGTTTAATTTCCTGCGCTTTGCCATTGCGAGCGAAATTCTTTCGGCTCGCAATGACAGGAGCAGCAGAGAGAGAGTTTACATAGGTTTAAGTTCTTAATTCCTAATTCGTAATTCTTAATTCCTAATTCAGCTGTTGTAGCTTGTTTCGCCGTGCTCGTAGATATCCAACCCTTCCTCCTCCACGCGCTTAGATACGCGCAGCCCAAAGAAGAGGTCAAGCAGCTTGAAGATGATAAATCCCGCGCCGAACGCCCACGCGCCGACAACCAGCGCGCCAAACAGCTGGGCGAGGAAGAATGAGCTGACGCCGCTGTAGAACAAGCCGTTGCTGGTGCAGAGCAGGCCGGTTAGGATAGTGCCAAAAAATCCGCACACGCCGTGCACCGACACAGCCCCTACGGGGTCGTCCACCTTCAGGAACTTGTCGATAATCTCCACGGAGAAGACCATCACCACGCCGCAAATGAGGCCCACGATAATGGCGCCCACCGGCGACACCAAGTCGCAGCCGGCGGTGATGCCCACCAAGCCCGCCAGCACGCCGTTGAGCGTGAGCGACAGCAGCGGCTTCTTGTAGCGTACCCACGACGTGAGGAGCGAGGCCACGCCGCCCGCGCACGCCGCAAGGTTGGTGGTGAGGAACACGTGCGATATGGCCACCCTGTTCTCCAGCCCCGACGCGGCCAGCTGCGAGCCCGGGTTGAAGCCAAACCACCCAAACCACAGGATGAACACGCCCAGCGTGGCGAACGTCAGGTTGTGCCCGGGTATGGCCTTCGACTTCCCTTTCTTGTCGTACTTGCCCATGCGGGGGCCGAGCACCCACGCGCCCGCGAGCGCTACCCAGCCGCCCACGGAGTGCACAATGGTGGAGCCGGCAAAGTCGTGAAACGTGGTGCCAAACGTGTTCGACATAAAGCCGCCCTCGCTCATCAGCCAGCCGCCGCCCCACGTCCAGTGACCGGAAACGGGGTAGATGAGCACGCTGATGCAGATGGTGTAAACCACGTACATGGAAAACTTGGTGCGCTCGGCCATCGCCCCCGATACAATGGTGGCGGCGGTGGCGCAAAATACCGTTTGGAACACCAGAAAGCCCTCTATCGGCAAATCGTTTTCCAAAAAGCTCAGGTCAAACAGGTTGGGGGCGCCCATAAAGTAGCCCGCGCCAAACATGATGCCAAAGCCAACGGCAAAGAACAGCAGCGAGCCCAGCGAAAAATCTATTAAGTTTTTCATCAGGATGTTCGCCGTGTTTTTGGTGCGCGTAAATCCAGCCTCAACCATGGCAAAGCCCGGCTGCATGAAGAATACCAGCATGGCGGCAAGAAGCATCCACACGGTGTCGAGCGAAGTTGCCAAATCGGTAATGTTGCTGATGGTTGCCACCGCAACCTCCTCCTCTACCACGGCTACCACCGCCGCTTCCTCCGGCTCGGTAGCCTCTGCCGCCTCCTGAGCGTAAAGCCCAAGTGTACCCAGCGCCACAAACAGCGCTATAGCGAAATATCTCAAACTTGCTATTTTCAAAAATTTTTTCATGGTTGTAATTGTGTTTTTATTTAATGGTTATTTTTCTTGCTCAGCGTTGTACAGGGCAATATCGCCCCGCTCGCCCGTGCGAATGCGAATGGCGTCCTCCACCGGCACGACAAAAATTCTTCCGTCGCCAATTTCGCCGGTTTGCGCGGACTTCTGAATAGCCGTAACGGTTTTCTCCACGTTCTTGTCGCGAACAATAATGCTCAGCAAAACGCGCTCAATGCTGCTCGTGTCGTAAATCACGCCGCGGTAGATGCGCCCCTGACGGGATTTGCCAATGCCGCGCACATCGTAGTACGAGAACCACTCAATGTCTATCTCCGATAGCGCATCTTTTACGTCCTCAAACTTGGTTTTTCTAATAATTGCTTCTACTTTTTTCATTGCTTTTGGTTATTTAATGTTTTAGAAACTAATGCCAACCACCAAGAATACATCTTCGCTGTTGGGGTTAAAGATAAGCTGTCCAAATAAAGGTAGCGTAAAGCTGTCGGTTACCTTCAGCTCCTTGCTTGCCTTTAGCGAAACGTTTACAACGGCCAAATCCGGACTGTAGTACGACGGAGGATTAAATTGCTCGTAGGCTGGCGACTCCCACGGTCTCACTCCCAGCGCAACGTCCAGCGCCACATCTTTAACGGTAAACGGGAGCGACGCCTCTATGTAGGTAGAGAAAGCCCGCGTTAGCTTGCCGTCGTCATCGGCCTTAAAGTCGTTGCCGGCAAAGAATGTGCTCCACGACAGCGTGAGCGGAAACTTTTCAACGGGCAGCGTGTAGGCCAGCGTCCCCTCAAACAGGTGGTCGGAGACCTTTTTATCGGGGTCGGCGTCGTCGTAGGAGTGCTTTGAGAAGTAGCTGTAGGCGCCCTCGCCGCTCCACCAGTAGTCGGTTACGGCAAGGCTTAATCCGGCAATGGAGTAGCCGAGCGAAAAATCCACCTCCTTGAAGCCGCCAACCGCATCCACGCTTCCCCACGATGACAGGGACACGCCGGCAAGCTCCACGCCAAGGGACGGCTGAACAGACAGGCCGCTCTGGTACGCCCCACGCCAAACGTAGGAGCTCACCACATCGGCGCCCACCGAAAAAGTCGCGCCGCCTTCGCTTGAGGCGCTTTCCTGCGCCCACGCTGCGCACGGCAGTACGCATAGCGCAGACATCCAAATTTTTATTACTCGTGTTTTCATAGGTTTTTTTTTGTTTTGTGGGAAAACCAAAACGGTTTTCCCTGAGTAAAACGTTAAATTATGCTTGCTCCTTAGGGTGGCACGTAGCGCACCCTTTTGCTTTTCGCAAGAAGCTGCTTCCCCGAAAAGCGGCGGAATAGAGCGCCGGCAGTAGGCATCCCGTTTTTAACTTTGCACATGCTTACATCCCCCTTACAGGAGATTTTGCACGAAAAAGTAGTAGGTTAGTGTTTTCATAATTGTCATTTTTTAACGGAGCTGCTTTTGGTACGCCGCTTTTGTCCTCCGCGGTAGTACAAAAGCGCGGTAGTACAAAAGCTTGCTACACGTTACAGCTTCCAGCTTTTTATGCGCTCCACTGCCTCTACGGTAGCGGATTTTTTTCCAAAGGCGGTGAGCCTCACGAAGCCCTCGCCGCTGGCGCCAAACCCTGCGCCCGGGGTGGTTACTATTTGCAGCTCGTTGAGCAGCCGGTCAAAAAACTCCCACGAGGTGTGCCTGTTGGGCGTTTGCACCCAAATGTAGGGAGCGTTTACGCCGCCGTAGGTTGTCATCCCTATTGCCTCCAAGCCCGACTTTATCACGCGCGCGTTTTCCATGTAGTAGGCGATAGTTTCCTGTATTTGCCGCTTCCCCTCGGGCGAGTAAACCGCCTCTGCCGCGCGCTGCACCACGTATGCCGTCCCGTTAAATTTGGTGGCCTGCCGGCGCTTCCAAACGTCGTTGAGCGCCACCTGCTGCCCCAACTTGGTTTTCACCTTAAGCGCCTTGGGCACTACGTTATACCCGCACCGCACGCCGGTAAACCCTGCCGTTTTGGAGAAGCTCCTGAACTCCACCGCCACCTGCTTTGCGCCCTCTATCTCGTAGATGCTGTGCGGCACGTCGCTCTCGTGGATGAACGCCTCGTAGGCTGCGTCAAATAAAATAAGAACGTTGTTTTGCAGGGCGTAGTCCACCCACTTTTTCAGCTCAGCCTTGGAGAGCGTTGTCCCCGTTGGGTTGTTGGGGTAGCACAGGTACACCACGTCCACCTGCTTTGCCGGCAGCGCCGGAGTGAAGCCGTTTTGAGCCGTGCACGGCAAATACTGAATATTGCTCCACGTATCGCCCTTCAGGTCGCCCGCGCGTCCGCCCATAACGTTGGTGTCCACGTACACCGGATAAACGGGGTCGGTAACCGCCACAAGGTTATCCGCGCTCAAAATATCGCCAAAATTTCCCGTATCGCTCTTGGCGCCGTCGCTTACGAAGATTTCATCCTGCGTAACGTCAATGCCGCGCGCCTCAAAATCATTTTTCACAATTGCCTCCAGCAGAAAGGGGTATCCCCTGTCGGGCGCGTAGCCCCTCATCGTTTCCTCCACCGCCATTTCTGCGGTAGCTTTCTTCATTGCCTCCACCACTGCGGGCGCCAGCGGGCGGGTAACGTCGCCTATCCCTAAGCTGATGACGTTGGCGGTGGGGTGGTTTGCTTTATAGGCAGCAACCTTTGCCGCAATTTCGGCAAACAGGTAGTTGCCGGCTAACTTCAAAAAATTCTCGTTTACAAAAGCCATTCTAATTCTTTGTTCTACAGTTTTTTATCTTCTTTATTTAGTACTCATATTGAGTAGGGCTTCTCTAAGGTTTTTGTTCAGGCTAAAGTCAACGATTCAAAAGCTACGCAGCGTCCCTTGTATTTTTGATTTTTGTTTGATGATGCAAAGGTAGCTGTTAACGCGTAAAAATAGTACTCGCTCGCAGGGTACTTTTACACTATTTTTTTTCGCTCATTGGAAATCGTAAGCAAAAGTAGTAATTTTGCTTACAAACTGACACAAAATATAGCGAAAAACTTTCACATTGTAACCACTCAAAAAATGCAACTCTCAAAAATCGGTTTGGAGGGGGGAGGGATTTTTATCTTTTTGCAGGGGAATTTTTGGTTTTATAAAATCCTATAGGTTTTTTTCAAATAACGATAGAATGCTATACAGATTTTATACGTTGTTTTAGCACGCTTCGCGTCATTGCGAGTGGAGCGAAGCAACCGAAGCGAAGCGGAGTTCGGCGTAGCCAATCCAGAACCCCCATTTTGCTACGTCCCCCGCTGGATTGCTTCGCTTCGCTTGCAATGACGAGGACAAAGTATTGTTGCAATGGCAGGCGGCGCCGTCCCGTAGGGACGGAATGTGGTTTGCCGTCGCGTTGCCGCGGGCTGTGATGTTCCGTCCCTGCGAGACGGAGAGAGGCGAGGGGCGTGCCGGTTCTACCAGCATTCTGCCCCTACGGGGCAGCGTCCCGTTGCAACAATGTCATTCTTAATTCCTAATTCTTAATTCCTAATTTTTAATTATTAAGCTTTTCTCTTGGTTTTTGAGTTAACTTCCGAATATCAGCCAACCGGCGACCAGCCGACCGCCATAGCGGAGCTGGTGGCGGCGCTGCGTAGCGGTACGCC
>JAITQP010000248.1 GCA_031288885.1 Prevotellaceae bacterium
CACCATATCGGCGGTGAGGAATTCGGGCTGCCCCAGCGCGGCAACGATGATATCCGCCGTGCGGCAAACGTCCTTAAGGTTGCGCGTGCGGCTGTGGCAAATGGTTACGGTGCAGTCGCCCGCTGCGCCCTTTTGCGACAGCAGGTTGGCCATGGGGCGACCGACAATGTTGCTGCGCCCCAGCACCACGCAATGCTTACCCGAGGTGGCTACGCCGTAGCGCCGCAGCAGCTCCTGTATGCCCGCCGGCGTGGCCGACACGTAGGACGGCAGCCCAATGGTCATGCGCCCCACGTTGACGGGGTGAAAACCGTCCACATCCTTTTTGGGGTCAATGGCCTCCACTACGCGCTGCTCGCTGATGTGCCGCGGGAGCGGCAGCTGCACAATGAAGCCGTCCACCTCGCTGTCGGCGTTGAGGCGGGCAATAACGGACAGCAGCTCCGCCTCGGTAAGGCTGTCCTCAAAGCGCAGCACCTGCGATGTGAAGCCGCACTCGCCGCAAGCCTTTTCCTTGCCGGCAACGTACGTTTGGCTTGCGCCGTCGCTGCCAACAATGATGGCCACCAGCTGCGGTCGCCGCTTGCCCGCAGCAGCAAGGCGCTCTACCTCTGCGCGGATTTCAGCCTTAATCTCCGCCGCAATTTTTTTACCGTCAATAAGCATTCTTTTTAGTGATTAGTGATTAGCGATTAGTGATTAGTGACGCAAAGCGTGCAGCTCCGCTAATATAAATTTTTATTGGACGTTCCTCTAATTCCTCCGCATCAGGTTCATCAGGTTTTTTGCACCGCCGCTACTTACGGACTTCATCAGCTTGCGGGTGTCGTCAAACTGCCTCAGCAGGCGGTTAACCTCCTCTATTCCGCGCCCGCTGCCTGCGGCGATGCGCTTGCGGCGGCTGCCGTTTATCACATCGGGCGCTTCGCGCTCCTGCGGCGTCATGGACGAAATTATGGCCTCTATGTTCCGGAATGCGTCGTCGTCAATGTCGATATCCTTCATTGCCTTCCCAATGCCCGGCACCATACCCAGCAAATCCTTAACGTTGCCCATTTTTTTGATTTGCTGAATTTGGGAGATAAAGTCGTTGAAGTTAAACTGGTTTTTGGCTATTCGCTTTTGGATGCGGCGCGCCTCCGTTTCGTCGTACTGCTCCTGCGCGCGCTCCACCAGCGAAACGATGTCGCCCATGCCGAGTATTCTATCCGCCATGCGGTCGGGGTAGAAGACCTGTAGCGCGTCCATTTTTTCGCCCATGCTCATAAGCTTAATGGGCTTGTTGACCACCGCTCGGATGGAGAGCGCCGCGCCGCCGCGCGTGTCGCCGTCGAGCTTGGTGAGCACCACGCCGTCAAAGTTGAGGCGCTCGTTGAACTCTCTGGCGGTGTTCACGGCGTCCTGACCGGTCATGGCGTCCACCACAAAGAGCGTTTCGGAGGGCGACGTTGCCTTTTTTACGGCGGCAATTTCGCGCATCATCTCCTCGTCGATAGCCAGCCGCCCCGCCGTGTCGATGATGACCACGTTGTGGCCGTTCTTTTTGGCGTAGTCCACGGCGTTTTTGGCTATCTGCACGGCGTTTTTGCTTCCGTCCTCGGCGTACACGGGCGTTTCCACCTGCTGCCCCAGCACCTTGAGCTGGTCGATGGCGGCGGGGCGGTACACGTCGCAGGCCACGAGCAGCGGCGAGCGCCCCTTTTTGCGGATAAGCGCGGCCAGCTTCCCCGAAAACGTTGTCTTGCCGGAGCCTTGCAGCCCCGCAATCAGCACCACCGCAGGGCTCCCCTTCAGGTTGATTTCCTCCGCCTCCCTGCCCATGAGCGCAACCAGCTCATCGTGCACAATTTTGGTGAGCATTTGCCCGGGCTTTACGGCGGTCAGCACGCTTTGCCCCAGCGCCTTTTGCTTCACCTCGTCGGTAAAGGTTTTGGCCACCTTGTAGCTCACGTCGGCGTCGAGCAGCGCCTTGCGAATTTCCTTGAGCGTTTCGGCAACGTTGATTTCGGTAATACGCCCCTCGCCCTTCAGCGTTTTAAAAGCACGCTCCAGCTTGTCCTGTAGGTTCTCAAACATGAAAAACAGCCATTCTTATAATATTATACTTCACATTAGCTACGCAATTTTGCTGTGCAAATATACAACTTTCCGGTTGAATATGGGGGACTGCTTCAGCTTATTCTCCTATTTGCCTTATACTATCTTCTCTACCGGGCAGCTCTTTTGCATTGAGCGGGCTGATAACCGATGTGCCTGTTTGCTGCTCCAAACTTTTGCGGGCGTCTTTTGCCACTTTTGCACCCTCCAAAGCGACGCCCTGACTTTGGTTAAACCCGACAGGATTTTTTGTTTTGCTGATTTCGGTTGCTGACGCTTCTGCTAAAATATTCAACGCAAGCTCAATGCTTGTCATATTGTCCCGCAGGTTTTCTTTTTTCAACCCTTTGAAGCTTTTGTATTGAGCAACCGTTTTCCCGCTCCACTCTTTGGTCATCAAATTGGTAAGTATGGCATACTCCAATCCCTCTTCAACGCCCGATTTTTTCCACTGGTCGGTAAGCTCCTTGCGAAACTGTATGGATTGCAGGCGTGTGTTTATCCATTCTTCGGAATAGCCCAACGCACGATAGGCAAGCATTGCGCGGTCGATGGTCAGCTCCGGGTCTTGCATTTCGTTTAGTCGGTCGTTGGCAACTTCGGCAAGCCACAGCTTGAACGGCTCGGCTTTTTTGCTTGGAATTGACTGCACAATGCGAAAAAGCTGTTTTGGAGTTGCCGACAGTGTTTTTCGCTTTTTTCCGGTTTCGGTAAGCATTTCTATCTGGGGACAATTTGTCCCTATGTACTCTCCAAGAATTTCATCGCGTTTTCGCAATTTTTTCAGGTAGTCGGTAGGATTAACGCTGTCGGTCAGGATGCCAATCACATCCACAAGCGACAGATACCACTCTTCTGTTTCGGCACTCCATACAGAACGGATTTTCTTATTTTCAAATAATTTTACCTCATCCACTATGCAACTTTTTTAAATATTAATAATTTATGCCTGTAATATTCATACTACTGTCGCCGCATCCTGATTTCAGCCGGCAAGCCTGCCGAAATGTCATTTACCAACACCTCACCCCCTAAAACAGCGTTGGGTGGTCTTGCACCATTTTTTGGAGAATGACGGTGATGATGGCTTCGCGGAAAAGCTTGGTGCGATTTTTTATGCCGTAACGCTTGCAAAAAGTGTCAATCAGCTTTTGCTCCTCGCTGTTGAAAATGATGGTTTTGCGGTGTATGCGCTTGCGGCGTTCTTTTTCGCTCATGTTCACTATTTTTTTTTCCATACCATATGGCGCTTAAAATGTTATTCCCATTTTCAGGTTAACTCTAAAGGGTGTGAGGAAGTTGGGCACTGCCACCACCGCCGCCTGCTGCCCTGCGTACTGCACCGTGCTTACCCACAGGTACGAGGACACGTTTCTGGCGTTAAAAATGTTGAGCGCCTCCAGCGTAAGGATGCAGCTTTGCAGCGCGCCGCCAAGCCGCTTCCTTACGGGCGCTCCGTGCGCTCCGTCAAACAGCACGTAGCTCAACCCCATGTCCACGCGGCGGTAGGGCGGCATGCGGAATATCAGGTCGTAGCGCTCGCCGGGCGCCAGCGAGGGGAGGCCGGCGCCGTAGCTCAGCGCCAAGCAGGCGCGCCACTGCGGCAGGGCGGGCAGGTGGTCTTGCAGCAGGACGGACAGGTTGAAGCGCTGGTCGTTGGGCATGGGGAAGTACGCCGGACGGACGGTTTGCCCGTCGGCGGCTTGGTAGGCGTCGCCGTGCACGTCCTGCTGCGCCTGCATGAGCGAGAGGCTGAGCCACGACTCCGCGCCGCTAATCAACTCTGCGCTCAGGCGCGCGTCTACCCCCCACACGAAGCCGTCGGCGCGGCGGCTCCAGTCGTACAGGAGGGCAATGTTTTCCTGCCGGTAGGGCACAAGGTCGAGCAGCCGCTTGTAGTACGCCTCCGACGTGAGCCTAAAGGGGATGGCGTACCAGAGAAACGTTGCGCTGGCGCCCAGCGTGAGGTGCCACGAGCGCTGCGCGGTGAGGGCGGTGTTGAGCTGCATGTCCGGATTTTTCATTTCCTTAAAGAACGCCGGTTGGTGGTAGGCGCCTGCGGCGGCAAAAAATTGCCAATCCTTTCTGCCGTAGGGGTAGAACACGGCCTGCAGCCGCGGCGAAACGAGCAGCTCACCGCTGAGCTCCACCGCGGTGAGGCGCAGCCCGGGCGTTATGCTCAGCAGGTGTCCGCCGCCCACGCTCAGGCTGTACGCCTCCTGCACAAACAGGCTGTACTGCCATGCGCCTACGGAGACGTCGGAGTAGGCGCTGTTCAGGGTGTTGAGGGCGTTCTCGCTGCGCGGCAGCATGTAGCCGGCGGAGTCAACCCGCTGCCAGCGGTTCACCTCGTCGTGCACGTGGTAGCGCAGCGCCTTTAGCCCCCACTTGAGCGTGCCGCCGCTGTGGTACCAGCTGCCGACGTGCTCCGCAGCGTACGCTTGGGTTGCCGCGCCGGTGCGGGCGTGGTCAAACGATGCGCCCACCCCAACGTCGGAGGTGTTGCCGCTCACCTCCACGTCCGCCGCCGTTTGCTTTAGCCAGTACTCGCCAAGGATGTCGTACCGCTCCTGCTCAAGCATGCCCACCGTCGAGCCGGTAAACCCGAGCACAACGTTATCCGAAATCCTGTACTTTGCCGTGAGCGCGCCCAGCACGCTTTGCGTCAGGTCGTCCTCGCCGCCCTCGTAGTACATGGTAAAGGTGGTTGGGTTGTCCAGCGTGCCGAAAGACGTTTCGCGGTTGACGGGCGTAAACCTGTAGCGGTTGAGGGCGTAGCTGCCCAGCAGGCTAACGGAGAGATTTTTGTCAGGCTCAAAGTACAAGGCCGCCTGCAGGTCGGAGAACGAGGGGTTGTACTCGCCCTTTACGTCGAGCGCTCCCAGCAGGTAGGTTGCGCGCTTGTAGCGCATGCCCACCACTCCGCCCAGCTTCTTGTCGGGCAAGGCAAAGTCGCACGCCGCCGACGCGCCCAGCAGGTTGGCCTCCGCGCTTCCGCCAAACGAGGTCGGTCGCCTGTAGGCAACGTTGAGCACGCTGGACATTTTGTCGCCAAACTCTGCGCCAAATCCTCCGGTGGAGAAGTCAATGGTGGAGGTCATGTTGGGGTTAATGAAGCTCAAGCCCTCCTGCTGCCCCGTGCGCGTGAGCATGGGGCGGTAGATTTCCACGCCGTTGACGTACACCAAATTTTCGTCGTAGCTGCCGCCGCGCACGGAGTACTGGGAGCTGAGCTCGTTGGAGGAGTGCACGCCCGGGAGGATTTTCAGGATATTCTCAAAGTGCCCCGACGCTCCGGCGAGGCGCGACAGCGTGCGCGCGTTGATGCGCTCCAGCACCCCCTCGCGAGGCTCGCGCCCCGTAACGACCACCTCCTCCAGCGTGCCCTCGAGCTGCTTTTCTGCGGCGGCGCCCTCGTTGGCAGCGTAAAGCTTTGTGCAGCACAGCAGGAGCAGCACCGGCAATATATGTTTTACTTCGAAATTCAACAATTTTAGCTTCTTAAGAACGTCAAGTCGGAGAGGTGCTCATAGCTTTTATTATTCTGCAAATATATGAAAAATATTCCGTTCAGCGGGGTTACTCCTCCCCCACAACGCGGGAGGTTACCTTTCCGTCGTGCAGGATGGTTTCTATGCGGTCGCCCTGCTGCGCGTCGCCTGCGCTCCGCAGCAGCGCGCCGTTTTTGAGCGTTATGGAGTATCCCCGCTGAAGAATGGTTGCCGGATCGGCCAGCTTTAGCTCGCTGCCGAGCCTGTCGAGCGTCAGGCGCCTGCGGGCAATGCTCTGGAGGGCTGCCTGCGAGAGGCGCTGCGGCAGGTGATCCGTAATCCGCCGCCGCTCCTGCTGTATGTAGTGCTGCGCGTAGAGCCCCAAGGTCACCTGAAAACGCTGCAAGCTGTCCCGACATTTCGTTAGGGTGCTGCTCCAGCTTTTGGAGAGGGCTTCCCACAAGCCCTCCATCCGCGCCTCCTGCTCCGCCAACCGTTCTATCAGAAACTCAGCGGCGGCGGTGGGGGTTTTGAGGTTAGCGTGCGCCACCATGTCCACCACGCTCACGTCGCGGTCGTGCCCAATTCCGGTGATGACGGGCAGCGGGAACTGCGCCACGTTGCTCGCCAGCGCGTAGCTGTCAAAGCACGACAGGTCGCTCTGCGAGCCACCTCCGCGCAGGATTGCCACCACGTCAAACTCGGAGGCTCGCTCGTACACCTGCTCCAGCGCGCCGATGATGGAGGGCTCGGCGTCCCTGCCCTGCATGGCCGCCTGAAAAAGCGCGGTGCGAAACGTATAGCCGTAGCTGTTGTGGTGCAGCTGGTGCATAAAGTCGCCGTATCCGGCGGCGGTTTCGGAGGAGATGATGGCAATGCCTCGCGGCAGGAGGGGCAGCTCCAGCGCTCGGTTCATGTCGAACACGCCGTCGGCGCGCAGCTGAGCGATGGTGTTTTTGCGCAGCAGCGCCACCTCGCCCACCGTGTACGCCGCGTCGATGTCCAGAATATTCAGCCGCAGACCGTACAGCTCGTGGTACTGCACCGCCACGCGCACCAGCACCTTCATTCCCTTGCCCAGCGCCATCCCCGTTTCAAAAGCAAAGTAATCCTTGAGCATCCTGTACACGTTGACCCAGATGTTTGCGCTTACCTTTGCCTCAATTTGTTCGCTGTCGGCGTCCTTTTGCACCAGCTCCAGAAAGCAGTGCCCCGCCCCCGACTCGCGCAGCTCGTTGATCTCCGCCATCACCCAATAGGTGTCGGGCAGCGCGTCTATGGCCTGCTTAACGATGAGCTGAAGCTCTTTTAAAGATAACGACCTCATGAGGAATTAGGAATTAGGAATTAGGAATTAGGAATTAGGTTGTTGTAACGGCGCTCAACTGATTACGAAAGCGTCAGCCACATTCCGTTAGGAATGTATCGCTCGGTAGCAATGAATTACCACCGTCGGTTGGGCATTCCGTAGGAATGCCTCCTTTGGTTGCATTCCTACGGAATGCAAGATTTGTGTGTGTTTGCCTTGTCTACCGAGCGATACATTCCTAACGGAATGTGAAAGCAACCACGGCAAATTACCGAATTTGAGCCGAATTTTCCCGCTGCAACAAAGTCATTAGGAGTTAAGAATATACCCCCACCCTTTCGCTGATTTTGCCCCACTATTGCCCCACTTTTGCCCCACTATGAGGTATTTTGCCCCACTATTGCCCCACTATGGGGCGAAGTGCCCCACTATTGCCCCACTATGGGGCGTTTTGCCCCACTTTTGCCCCACTATGGGGCGTTTTGCCCCACTATTGCCCCACTATGGGCGTTTTTGCCCCACTTTTGCCCCACTATGGGGCGTTTTGCCCCACTATTGCCCCACTATGGGACGTTTTGCCCCACTATTGCCCCACTATGGGGCGCTTTATATTCACTCAACACATAATAGATATTAGCGCCGGAGGTACCTGTTTTGCCAATAAGTGCAAAATCCTGCGTTAGTGCGGTTAATTCATTTGTCGCAGTTCGTTTGGAGACCTCGTTTAATTGTTGATATTCACCATTCGTAATTTTCCCTTTTTCTTTCACGTACAACACCGCGTTGATTTGCCTTTCGTTCAACCCCAACTCTTTTAGTGAATTGTAGTTGTAAATATCTTTGTGAAACTCTACCCAACAACCCGAAGTGTCATAGTATATCAAGGGTTGTGGCAGCCCAACCTCTATGCAATTCCTGTTGATTTTTTCAATGCCTCGACCCCACGCTTCCACGTAACCGCTACGGAAAAACGCATTGGCAATATCGGGGTTATAGGGAATAGACGAATGTTTCTTTTGAAACATATCAATTGTCCAATTCTCAGGCAGCTGACCCATGTTCCAAAGCATAATTTTATCGCTATACACGCTGATTTGAATGGGTGTACAACCAGAATAATCCTTATGTGCAATCGCATTTAAAAGCGCCTCTCGCAAGGCATTTTCGGGATATTCATAAGTTTCGACACGCGAAAGCCGCTCGTAGCTTATCAGAGCTTTGGTATATTTTGTGAGCAACAGCTCCATTGTTTTTTCGACCTGTTCAAACAAGTTACCATGAATATCATCCTGAAACAATAAATCGCTGTCGGTGCGGAAAAAGCCGATTTTGACAAACGCACCGGTAACAAACTTTTCGGGGTTGGGGTGGAAAAGTAGCAAGGCTGCCCTTTTCAAATGCCCGTTATCTATCAGGTTTAAATTAGTAAGCAGCTGCTCGGGAGTGTCGCTGCGGCTGCTTTCATTTAAGCGCTTACTTACAATTCCTTTTTCCTTGAAAAACTCAAACGTTTCCTGCTTTAACTCCGAAACGGAGACATTGGGAATTAGTACGCCATCCCATTTTCTACCATATTTTTGCAGCAAAAATTTATCCAGCGCCGAACCTTTCAGCTCTTGCTTGGTGCTGCCGCTGCGATAATGGTATTCGCCCTTGTAGTTGACAGGGTTGAGCTGCGGCTCGACAACAATTTCAATAAAATCGCCGTCTGCGGTTTCGTGCAAATTTACATCAACAACAATACCCAAAATTGACATTATTTTGTTGGGTAAATCTTCCAGAAGTTTTTTTGCGTTTCTCACACCAACCACTTTCCCGTTGTCGTCTTTACCAATGTAAAGCGTACCACCCTGAGCATTCGCAAAGCCGCATATCCATCGCAAATATTCGTCGTGCCACGAAGATTTGTATTCTACGTTTTGAGATTCGGACATAATTTTTTCTATTACGATTTTACAGATTGAGTAGTGAAAACGAATTTTGAATAGTGAAGTGAATTTTGTATTAGCCCGAATGGACTTTTTGCTCTCCTTTGGGCATTCGCGAACTCGCTCATAACCAACCTGACGATTAGGAGAACAAATGTAAGAAAAAATTAGGAATTAAGAGAATACCGCATCGCGCCAGCCCATTCTTAATTCCTAATTCGTAATTCCTAATTCTATCACTCTTCTATCATCTCATCCGGCTCAACAAACATCCCTTTGT
>JAITQP010000304.1 GCA_031288885.1 Prevotellaceae bacterium
GCCTTGTTGGCCTGCGCCACGGCGTGCTCAAGCGCAAAGTCCGCCGCACCGCGAACGCCACGAACGATGTGCGTTGCCCCTACCTTTTTGCAGAAATCAACCGTAAGCCCCTCATACGCCTGCACCAGCACGCGCGCGTCGTGGGCAAACAGCTGCTCAATATTTGCCTTGCGCTCCGCCACGGTGTAAAAACCTTTCTTCTCAACGTTCACGCCTACGGCAACGATTAAGCTGCTAAACAGGCGCAACGCCCGCTGCGCAATATCGTAATGCCCTACCGAAAAAGGGTCAAAAGACCCGGGAAAAACTGCAACTGACATAATAAGTTAAGAGTTAAGAACTAAGAGTTAAGGGTTGAAAGCCGAGTAATACGGAGACCGCTCCGGCTTTTTGCGTCTGCAAAGGTAGCTCTTTTTTGCCAACTTGTTGCCAAGGGACACCTCAGCGGGTGACTAAAAGGCAGGGCTTTTAAACTTTAAATACTTAGAAGCACTGCCTTTTGGGGTGGAAATTTTGTGTTTTTATTATGGGAAAATTACTGCATAGGTAAAACTACGCGGAGGCCAAAGTAGCGGTCGCGGCGGGTGTCGTTGCAGCTCCTGCTCTGAGTTGGCTGCGCTTCGCTCTGCTGTGCTCGGAATGACGGAGAGAGTAGATGATGACGGAAAAGCGATAAGCAGCAAAAAGCATCAGCCTAATTCTACCGGCGCAACATTTGCTTGCTTACGGGCATTCTTTACTATTTTACTTACGTAAAAATCCCACGCCTTTTTTTCTGCTTCTACCCTTAAGGGAGTGCCCGACTTACCAAACTTAGCGTCGAGCACAGCATCATAATCTTCTATTTTGTGATTGTTTGTCTGCATAATATGCCTCCTTTATTTGTAATGCTTTTTCAATCTCTCCTGCCGGCGTTTTTTGCGTTTTTTTCTGAAATCCATTGAATAGTACAACTATATTCCCTTCATCAAAAATAAAAAACACCCGATAAATATTTCCACTATACGCTATTCTCAACTCATATAACCCATCTTTTATAAATCTTACAAACTTGGCAGGCACCCTATCTGTGGTTTTGAGAAGCAGAAATAGGTAGTCTATCTTATCCTGCTCTTTGTCCGTCAGCGTTGCTCTAAACGCCCCGAAATACCCGCCGTAAGTCATTATTTTCCGTTCCATTGCAAAGGTAAATATTGTTAGTAGAGAAAACAACAATTTCTCCCAAAAAACATCGAAAAAAAACTAAAAGAGAGGCGTTTCGTAGCGCCGTTTTTTGTAAATTCAGCGTAATAGCGTATTTTTGTGTCGGGAAAAATTGCAGGCGTGAGGTGAAAGGTGCTCCCCGAGCTGGGTTCCGGCAATGGCAGCGAATGGATTGTGTGCACTATTTTTTGTGGTACCACCCGGGATCGAACCAGGGACACAAGGATTTTCAGTCCTTTGCTCTACCAACTGAGCTATGGTACCTCGTATTGTAATAAGGGGAACAAAGGTAGCAATTTTTTGCCCCGCACAATGGGCATGCCGATTTAAATATACATATACAATGTTAATTTATTGTGAATATCGAACTTTTTATTGCCAAACGGCTCACATTCAGCAAGCATGAGGAGCAGCGCATGCTCCGCCCCATTGTCCGCATATCGGTGGCGAGCGTGGCGCTGAGCCTTGCCGTCATGATTATTGCGGTGGCGGTGCTCACCGGTTTTAAGGAGCAAATTACGCAAAAGGTAACCGGATTTCTGGCGCACGTGCAAATCGTCAGCTACGAGGGCAATACCACCTACGAGGCTGCGCCCATCAGCCGGCGGCAGGCTTTTTTACCCCACGTGGAGCAGCTGAAAGAGGTGGCGCACATCCAGCCTTTTGCGCTCAAGCCCGGCATCATCACCTCGGGAAACAACATGCAGGGCGTGGTGCTGAAGGGGGTGGACAAGGATTTTGACTGGACTTTCTTTAGCGAAAATATGGTGAGCGGCGGCCCGTTTGCCGTTGCCGATAGCGCCACCACCAACCAAGTTGCCATTTCGCAAGCGCTGGCAACGCTGCTGCGGCTGAAGCTGGGCGACAGCTTCGACATGCTTTTTGTGCAAGATCCGCCCCGCGTACGCCGCTTCTCCATCGCTGCCATCTACGACACCAAGTTTGGCGAATTTGACAAGCTCTACGTGCTGTGCGACCTCAAGCATGTGCAGCGGCTCAACGGCTGGCGCGCCGGACAAGTTACGGGCTTTGAAATCTACGTAAGCAGCTTCGATAAGCTCGACGAAACCTACCTGCAAATAGAGGACATTGCCGGCTACAAGCTGCTCCCCGACGGCACGCGCCTGCTCGTTGAGAGCGTCAAGCAGCGCTACGCGCAGCTGTTTGACTGGCTCGCGCTGCAAGACCTCAACGCGTGGATTATCCTTGCGCTCATGCTGATTGTGGCGGGGTTTAACATGGTCTCCACCCTGCTCATCATGCTGCTTGAGCGGTCGCAAATGATTGGGCTGCTCAAGTCGCTGGGCATACAAAACGCAAGCCTGCAAAAAATATTCATCTACCAGTCAGGGTTTATTGCCGGAAAGGGGCTGCTGTGGGGGAACGTGATGGGCGTTGGGCTCTGCCTGCTCCAGCAGCATTTCGGCATTGTGTCGCTCAACCCCGAAACCTACTACCTCTCGCAGGCGCCGGTGGCGCTGGAGCTGTGGCATGTGCTTGCGCTCAACGCGGGCGCTATGGCGGC
>JAITQP010000017.1 GCA_031288885.1 Prevotellaceae bacterium
TAATTCCTAATTCTCCCTCTCCGCCAGCCTGCACACCAGCGGGTAGTGGTCGGAGAGGGAGAGGTTGGGGCAGTAGCAAACGGTGGCGCGGAAGTAGTTGCTGTAGAGGATGTAGTCTATCCGGAGGGAGGGCACTACGCTCACAAAGGTGGACATGAGCCCGCGCCCCGCCTCCATAAACCCGTCGCAGAGGCTGCCGCGCATGGTGTGGTAGCTGTACGACACGGGGGTATCGTTGAAGTCGCCGCACACCACCACCCGATAGGGCGACCGGCGTATGTGCTTCGATATGGTATCCACCTGCTGCGCGCGCATCTGGAACGCGCGCTTGAGCTTGCTCGTTGCGCTCCACAGCACGCGGCTACGGTCGTGCTTGTTGTCGTACCAAAAGTTTTCGCGCTGCAGCAAATCCCGCTCCCTGTCGCCAAAGCGGATGGACTGCAGGTGAACGTTGTAAATCCGCACGGTGTCGGCGGCGCTCAGGGCGATATCGGTAAAGATGGCCGCGTTGGTGGTGCTGGAAAAGGCTATGCTGCCCCTGCCCACGATGGGAAACTTGCTAAAGGTGGCCAGCCCCAGCTGGTTGTTGCTTTGCGTCCGGCTGTAGTGCACAAAGCGGTGGGGCAGGCCGGAGATTTTGCGGGCAAACTGCTGCTCGCTCTGCACCTTGTTGTGCACGTAAAACTCCTGCATGCAGGCTACGTCAAACTTTTCGCGGTTTATAAAGTTGGCAACCTGCGCGTAGGTTGGGCTATCGCGGTAGCTGCGCTTGAGCCCAAACAGGTTGACGTTGTAGGTCAGCAGCCGGAGCGTTGTTTCGGCGGCAGGCGCGCTTTTTTTGCCAACGGGCAGGTGCGCCAGCGTGCGCACAAAGCCAAGGCTGAGCAGCGTTACCGCGAGCGGCGCCAGCGCCTCCCGCCACCTCCGCAAAACCACCCACAGCAGCAGGCAGGCAAGGTTGAGCAGCAGCAGCGGCGCAAACAGCAGCCCAAAAAACGACAAAAACCACACCCGCACCGGACTTACGTACACCGACAGGTACGATAGCACCAGCGCCGCCGCCAGCAGCGCCGTGAGAAGCAACAGTATAATATAAATAAATCGACGCATTACAAATTACTATTTACGCTAAAGTATAACCACCTCCCGCTCCACGTCTACCCACTCCGCGTCCCCGTACCGTCCAAACCACGTCAGCTGCCGCTTGGCGTAGCGGCGCGTGTTGCGCTTGATGAGCTCCACCGCCTGCGGGAGCGTAATTTCCCCGTCAAAGTGGCGAAAGAGCTCGCGGTAGCCCACCGTTTTGAGCGCGTTGAGGTGGCGGTAGGGCAGCAGCTGCCGCGCCTCCTCCGGCAAGCCTTGCGCCATCATTTGGTCAACGCGGGCGTTTATTCGCTCGTACAGCGCCTCTCGGCGGCGGGTTAGCACAATAAGGCGGAGGCTAAAGTTACGGTTTTTTGGCGAATTACGGCGAATTTTTGAAAATGGCTTCCCCGCCGTCAGGCAAACCTCGAGGGCGCGCACCACGCGGGCGGGATTTTTTAAGTCCACCGCGTGGTAGTAGTCGGGGTCTAAGACGCGCAGCTCGCGCCGCAGGCTGTCAATCCCCTCCAGCGAGAGGCGGCGCGTGAGGGTTTCCCTCAGCTCGCCGTCCACCGCCGGCATGCTGTCCATACCGTAGCACACCGCGTCGATGTAGAGCCCCGAGCCGCCCACCATGAGCAGCGTGTGGTGGCGCGCAAACAGCTCGTCCAGCAGCGCAACGGCCTCCTGCTCGTAGGCGCCCACGGAGTAGCTGCTCTGCACGGAGCGGTCGGCAACAAAGTAGTGGGGAACGGCGCGCAGCTGCGCCTCCGTGGGGCGGGCTACGCCAACGTTGAGCTCGCGGTAGAGCTGCCGCGAGTCGCAGGAGATGATGGGCGAGCCTGCCTGCTGCGCGAGCGCGATGCTCAGCTCCGTTTTGCCTACGCCCGTTGGCCCCATCAGCACCACCAGCGTTTTGGGCGCAGCGAGGTCGGTAAACGATACCGTTTTTTGCGGGTTATTCGTCCACTCCGGACGGGGCGTATGTATCGGCATCAAAATCGGGCATTGCCTGGTCAAAAATGGAGGAAAACGCGCTGTTCAGCTTGCCTATTTGCGCGGGGGGGTCGCCGGCTTCGGTTGCGGTGCAGGGGTAGCGCGTGCGCGCCGCAGGCTCCAGCATCTCCTGAAGCTCTATCCTAAAGCTGCGGCGGTTGATTACGTCAAACACGTAGAGGAGGCGGTGGTGGGAGGCGCGTATCAGGTCGCCAATGCTCACCTCGTCCATCAGCTCAGCGCTGTTGGCGCCCAGCAGCGAAAACTCCCGCGCCGGCTCCCAGCGCTCGCTGGCGGTAAAGAACTGCACAGGCTGCGCCTCATCGTAATCCAAATCGCTTTGGATGAAGCGGTGAAAATCGTACAACGTTTGCTCTGTGTCCACGTCGTACTCGCGCCTAAACTCCGGCTTTTCCGGAAAATTCAGCTTAAATCGGGCTATCATACACTATTAAATAAATTAGAGTGTAAATGTACACAAATTTTTTTATGCTTCGCATATTTTTTCTACTTCGTACCTATCTTGGTTTTTCCAGCGGCGGTGCGTCCACATCCAGCAGTGGGGGGCGCGCAGCAGGTCTTTCTCCAGCTCGGCGTAGAATTTTTTGGTCACCGCCATTGGCTTTTCCAGCGCGGCGTTTTCGCTCAGCATCACCAGCTCGTACTCGTAGCAAAACCGCCTGCGCTCCACCACGCGGAGGTACATCACGGCGCAGCCCAGCTTTTGCGCTATGCGCTCGGGCCCCATGAGCACGGGCGTGCGCTGCCCCAGCAGGGTGACCCAGTGCGTGCACGAGCCGCGCGCGGGCGTTTGGTCGGCCACCATGAGCGCCATGGAGGGCTCCCCGCGCGCTTGGTAGTCCAGCAGGGCGCGAAAAATCTCCCTGAGCGCCGCCATGCTCGCGCCAAACCGCCCGCGCGCCTCGGCAATCACGCGCTCCAGCGGGGCAAACGACAGCGGCTGGTACGCCGCTACCGTCCGGTGGCGGATGTGGGGCTGCACCGTGCCAATGTACTCCCAGCACGAAAAGTGCCCCGCCAGCAAAAGCCCGCTCATGCCGCGCGCGTAGAGGTCTTGCATCATCTCCACGTTGGCTATGGCGACCGACCGCATCACGCGCCGGCGCGAGGCGTAGCGGATGCGAAAAATGTTGAGCGCCACGTCAAAAAAGTTGCGGTACGACGCCGACGCTATGCGGCGCAGCTCCGCCTCGGGCTTGGCGGGGAAAGCTTTTCGCAGGTTGCCCATCGCCACCTTACGGCGGTAGCCCACCACCCGCTCGGTCAAAAACGCCAGCACATTCGACAGCGCGCACAAACACCTGCGCGGCAAAAGCCCCACGCACAGCAGCACGCTCCTCAACAAAATATCTACCACTCCATAGCTTCCTTTCTGCATTGGCTACACTTCAAAAGTTTAAGACTGCAAAGATAGCAATATTCGCTTAATTGGGAATTAAAATTGATGTTGCCGCAACGGCGCCCGCCCCCCTGCCCGTCATTCCGACCAGCGCGCGCGAGGTACGAGCGAGCGCAGCGGAGGAATCTCCTTGCACACAGCCGTCCCCGCACGCTTTGCGCATTGCACGCTTCGCGCCCCTGCACGCCTCGCGCCGCCCCGACCAACCTCATTCCCAGCCTAATTTTCTCTAACAAAACTACCTCAGTAGCCCGAGAGCGCCCCACCACCATCTCCCCAACCTCATTTAAACCTCATTAATGAGGTAATGAGGTGGGGATATCGATATTCATTCTCACCTGCTACTGAGGTGGTTTTGTTAAAGAATTAGGTTGTAAATGAGGTTTCGGGGCGGCGCAGGGCGTGCAATAGCGCAAAGCGTGCGATGCTGGATTGCTTCGCTACGCTCGCAATGACGCGAGGCGTGCGACGGCGCAAGGCGTGCTGTTCGTGATGTTCCGTCCCTACGGGACGGCGCGAGGCGTGTACACGGGACGGCTGTTTGCGGGGAGGTTCCTCGCTGCGCTCGGAATGACGGCGGGCGCGGGGAGGAAAGGGGCGCGAAGCGTGTACACGGGACGGCTGTTTGCGGGGAGATTCCTCGCTGCGCTCGGAATGACGGCAGGGGGCGGGCGCGGGGAGGAAAGGGACGCTTCGCGCCGCCCCGACCAACCTCATTCCCAACCTAATTTTCTTAAACAAAACTACCTCAGTAGCCCGAGAGCGCCCCCCCACCATCTCCCCAACCTCATTTAAACCTCGT
>JAITQP010000018.1 GCA_031288885.1 Prevotellaceae bacterium
AACCCCGCCGACCACCGCATCTGGCTACAGTACGCGCACCTGCTGCGCAAGCTCGGGCGCAACACCGAAGCGTGCAGCGCATTTGAGCAATCCGAAAAGCACGGAAACCTCGACGCAGGACGGTTCCTGTACAGGTACTGCAAGTAAGTTATTAGTTATTAGTGATTAACGATTAGTGGCGCGAGGCGTGGAAACGCGGCAACCTCATTTTAAGTGATGTTTAATGAGGTAATGAGGTTGAGGAGAGGAATTTGGTGATAATCTCTTGCTACTGAGGTAGTTTTGTTTAAGAATTAGGTTGGAAATGAGGTTGTGGGTCGGCGACACCCACATTCCGTCCCTCACGGGACGGCAAATACGGTGGGGAACGTGCTTTTCTACCCACATTTCGTCCCTCACGGGACGGCGCGAGGCGTGCAATGGCGCGACGCGTGCGGGGACGGCGGTTTGCACGCTTTGCGTCCCTTTTTCCCCCCCATCCTTGCCCGTCATTCCGAGCGAAGCGAGGAATCTCCCCGCAAACCGCCGTCTTGTCTGCACGCGTTGCGCCATTCCGAGCGGCGCGACGCGTGCGGGGACGGCGGTTTGCGGGGAGATTGGCTACGCCGAACTCCGCTTCGCTCCGCGCGCTCGTACCTCGCGCGCGTCGGTCGGAATGACGGGGGAGGCGATTTTTGTCAATTCCCCGTAGGGGAATAATATCAATAGAAACGGGTAATCCACCCAACCCTCATTCCCCGTAGGGGATTAACGCCCCATTAATCCCCTACGGGGAATTGGTGGGGGTGGGGCATACGGTTTCTATTGATATTATTGCCCTACGGGCAATCGTCCCGCACGTACACCACCACGGTATGGTATGCAAAAGGGGCGGGGTTTCAAACCCGCCCCTTTGTTACGCACGCCTTAACTTTTAGCTTTTTCCACCCACCTTCTGGCGTTAACAAACGCCTCTATCCACGGCGTGACCTCGTCGGAGCGGTGGAGGAGGGGGATGTAGGCGCACGTCCACGGGTAGATGGAGCACTCAAGGTGCGGCATCATGGCGAGGTGCCGCCCGTCGGCGGAGCAAATTCCGGCTACGGCGTCCGGCGAGCCGTTGGGGTTGGCGGGGTACGCATCGTAGGCGTAGCGCAGCGCCACGTTGTAGCGCTCTGCGCCCAGCGGCAGCTCAAACTTCCCCTCCCCGTGCGCAACCCAGATGCCCAGCGCCGCGCCGCTCAGCGAGCCCAGCATCACCGAGCTGTTTTGAGGAATTTCGACGCCCAGAAAGGCGCTCTCGAGCTTGTGCGAGTCGTTGTGCAGCATGCGCGGTTTTTGCGGGTCGCTTGGCGTGATGAGCCCCAGCTCCATCATGAGCTGGCAGCCGTTGCAAATGCCCAAGCTCAGCGTGTCGGGGCGGGCGTAGAAGCTTTCCAGCGTTTGCTTTGCCTTGGGGTTGTAGAGAAACGCGCCGGCCCACCCCTTGGCAGAGCCCAGCACGTCGGCGTTGGCAAATCCGCCAACAAACACAACCATGTTCACATCCTCCAGCGTTTCGACGCCCGAGATGAGGTCGGTCATGTGCACATCCTTCACGTCGAAGCCTGCGAGGTGCAGCGCCCACGCCGTTTCGCGGTCGCGCTGCGACCCCTGCTCGCGGATGATGGCGGCGCGCACCCCCGACGCTGTCCGGCGGCGCGGGTCAACGCCGTACTCGGCAAAGGTGCCCGTAAAATGCTGCGGAAAGCGGTAGCGGATGGGCTGGTTTTTGTAGTTTTCAAACCTCGCCTTTGCCTGCCGCTCGCCGCTTTGCCGGCGGTCGAGCAGGTACGATGGCTTGTACCATACGTCGCGCAGCTCGTCCACGTTGAGCTTGTACTTTTGCCCGTTGTGGAAGAGCCGTATCGTGCGCACCGGCGTTGGGCAGCCGATGGCCACCGCCTCAACGCCGTGGCGGTGCAGCAGCTCCTTTACCTGAACAACGTCCTGCACCTGCAGCACCAGCGCGGGATTTTCGGCAAACAGCGCCGTGCTGAGCGCGCCAAGCGGCGTGAGGTCAACCTCAAGCCCGCCCTCGAGGTTGGCAAAGCACATTTCGAGCAGCGTGGTCACGAGCCCGCCGGACGACACGTCGTGTCCGGCAAGCACCAGCCCCTTTTCTACCAGCGCCTGCACGGCGGTAAAGGCCGCGGCAAAGTAGGCAACGTTGGCCACATCGGGCGCCGCCCCGCCCGCCTCGCCGAGCGCCTGCGCCGCGCTGCTGCCCCCCAGCGTAAGCGCCGTGCGGGACAGGTTGATGTAGAGCAGCGCGCTGTCCAAGCTGGGGTTGAGCACGGGGCTCACCGCCTTGCGAATGTCGCTCACCTCGCCCGCGGCGGAGATGATGACCGTGCCGGGCGCGTAAACCTTTTTTCCGTCGGGATATTTTTGGGTCATGGAGAGCGAATCCTTTCCCGTGGGGATGTTTAGCCCCAGCGCCTGCGCAAAGTCGCTGGCCGCCTTCACGGCGGCGTAGAGGCGGGCGTCCTCGCCCTCGTTTTTGCAGGGCCACATCCAGTTGGCGCTCAGCGACACGCCCGACAATCCCCCCTCAATGGGCGCCCAGACGAGGTTGGTCAGCGCCTCCGCGATGGCCAGCCGCGACCCCGCCTCCGCGCAGAGGAGCGCCGCCGCCGGAGCGTGCCCAATGGAGGTGGCAACGCCCCTTGTGCCCTGATAGTCGAGCGCCACGACGCCAAGGTTGTTGAGCGGGAGCTGGATTTCGCCCGCGCACTGCTGCATGGCAACGCGACCGGTGACCGAGCGGTCGACCTTGTTGGTGAGCCAGTCCTTGCAGCCCACCGCCTCCAGCTTGAGCACCTCCGGTAAAAGCTCCTCAAAGGAAATTGTTGCAAACATAGCGGATAAATTGAAAGTTGAAATAGTGAAAATGAAATCAGCCTGATAGCTTCGCAGCTTAGCGGTGCGAAGGTACAAAACTTGCCGAACATAAACAAAAGCGCAGCCGAGCTCGAAAGCCGAAAGCGGCGGAAGCAGTGAAATTCCGGTGATTTTGAGGCGGCTAAAGTTTTTGTTTTTTTAAGTTTTCGTTGTATCTTTGCCTCTGCTTTTTGCAAAGCTACTTTTAGACGAAATAAATCATACTTAGATAATCATGTTTATCAACGCCGCCGGTTATTACATTCCGGAGAAAAGAGTGCCTAACGATTATTTTCTGGCAGTAAACGGACTTACAGATGAATGGATTTTTCAGCGAACCGGCATCAAAACTCGCGCGTGGGCTACAGAGGAGGAGACAATTGACTACATGTGCATAGAGGCGGTAAAGCAGGCGCTGCCGTCGCTGCCCTACAGCATTGCGGAGGTAGATTTGGTGGTGTTTGCCTCCTACTCGCCGTCGGACACGGTGGCCACCACGGCGCATATCGTGCAGCGCGAATTTGGGATAACGAAAGCCAAGGCGTTTCAGCTGTCTTCAGCGTGCTCGTCGGCGGTGAACGCGATGGAAATTATAGCGCTGTTTTTTGCCGGCGGCAAAGCGTCGAGGGCGCTGCTCCTTTCGGCAGACAGAAACACCACCTACTACAACCCTCACGACCCCAAGGCCGGTCACCTGTGGGGCGACGCCGCCGCCGCCTTTTTCTTTTCGAAGGAGCGCACGCGCGCCGGCGAGCCTCAGGTGCTGGACGTCGTTACGCACGGGCTGGGGCACGTGGGCAAAGGCAAGGAGGGGGTGTGCCTTGAGCCGAGAAAGGAGGGCATACAAATGCACAACGGCAAGGACGTATTCGTAAACGGCTGCTCCTACATCGCCGGCTGCGCGCAGGAGATTACCGCAAAAAACGGCTATGCTATCGCCGACCTCACGTACTTCATCTCGCATCAGGCCAACATGCGCATTGTGAGCCACGTAGTCCAGCAGCTGGGCATACCCGAGGAGAAGTCGCTGACCAACATACGAGAGCTGGGCAACACCGGCTCCGTTAGCGCCATGCTCATTTTTGCCCAGCACTACCGCCGCTTCCGCGCCAACGACCTGATTTGCATTTCGGTATTTGGCGGCGGGTATTCCGCCGGCGCCTGCCTGATAAGGTTCGGGGAGAATTAGGAATTAGGAATTAAGAATTGGGAATTATATAAAATCCAATTAAAAATTTACATTAACGGAGATACACGCCTTGCGTCATTGCGAGCGAAGCGTGCAAGCAATTTCTGATTGCTCAAATCGTCAGATACCATCTGACGATTTGCAAGTGATTGATAGCCATTCGATAGATGTTGATATAGTTGCAACGGGACGCTGCCCCGTAGGGGCAGAATGTTGGTAGAACCGGTACGCCCCCGCCTCGCTCCGTCCCGTAGGGACGGAACATCACAGGTAGCGGCGACGCGACGGCAACCCACATTCCGTTCCTACGGGACGGCGCCGCCTGCCGTTGCAACAACGCCATTTTGCGCCATAAAAAACCAATGCGCTTGGAAATAAAATTTGCTATTATATAACCAACTCAAAATCGCAAAAACCATGTCTATATTCGACAAAAAATACAAGGTAGATGTAGAGCTCTACGACTTGGAGCTTACGGACAAGAAAGGCGACCACCTTGGCCGCGTGGCGCCCACCGGACTGCTCAAGGAAGACGACCTGATACGCATTGCCGCGGCGCGGCGTGCCGACCTGAGCCCCGAAACGCTCCGCGCGTCGATGGACGTCCTTAAGGAGGTTGCCACGGAGAGCCTGTTCACCGGCGCTACGGTGGGCTTGGGGCTGGGATTTTTTTACCTCGAGGCCGAGGGCGTATTCATGGGCAGCCAAGCCAAGTGGGACGCAGAGAAGCACAGCCTGAAGGTAAAATCGGCCCCCAGCGCGCACCTGCAAAACCTCGCAAGGGAAGATACGCAGGTGAACGTGCAGGGCATGTCCTCCGGCCCGATAATTCACAGCATTCTGGATGAGGCGTCGGGCAAAGAGAATGCGCACCTCACCGGCAACAAGACGGTAACCATCACCGGCAGCAGAATTAAGATTATGGGCGACCACGCCGTGTGCGGCGTTACCTTTGCCTACGCGCATAAGGACGGGTTTTTCCGGCTGCCCTCCACCGAAATGCTGGTCAACGAGCACTCAAAGCTGGCTTTTGTGATGCCGCCCCTGCCGGCGGGAGCCTACTGGGTGAGCGTTACAACAACCTACTGCAGCGCAAACAGGATGCACAAGGAGCCGTGCACCTGCACCTTTCACTACCCGCTGACGCTCTCGTGGGAGGTCTAAAAGCTTAACGTAGCAATGGTAGAGAAATTCATAAAATTTTGCCTCGTTGGCGGATCGGGCATGGCGGTTGACTTTGCCGTAACCTACGTCTGCAAGGAGCTCCTACGGCTCAACAAGTACCTTGCCAACGCGCTGGGCTTCATCACCGCCGCCACCTCCAACTACGCGCTCAACCGCCTCTGGACGTTCCACAGCCACGGCAGCATTTCGGCGGAGTACGCCAAGTTTATCGCCATTGCCCTGCTCGGGCTGGGCATCAACAGCGCCGTGATTTACCTGCTTGCCGAAAAGCGCAAGCTCCACTTCTACCTCGCCAAGCTGCTCGCCATTGGGGTGGTCACCGTCTGGAACTTCCTCATGAGCTACTTCTTTGCCTTTTCGGCAGCGTAGCAGATTTTGGTTGGCAATGCGCGAACAGCTAAAGAGCGCAATAAAGTAAAAATTCCCAATTCTTTCCAGCTTTCATAGCGTATCTTTACGCCATTAATCACTAAAAACACTATCGGACATGAAAACAGCAAAAGCTTTTCTATGCGGCCTGACGGCCATCGTGTGCGCGTCCTGCGTTCAGGCGCAGAGCGCAACCCCCGCCATTACGGCGAAGTACCCCGACGCGACCATCGACAGCCTGATTCGCGCCTACGCTACGGCGCGCTCCAGCGATGTGACGCCCGCGCAGGCGCTCCAGCAGCAGCTTGCGAAAGATTTTCCCCGCGCCTACGACGTGGAGTGGGAAACCGCAGCGGGCATTTACGAGGCGGAGTTTGAGGTTAGGCGCGCCGACTACAAGGCGTACTACGACGGCGAGGGAAGCCTGCTGATGTACTCCTGCGAGGTGCGGGCGTCGGAGCTGCCCGCCGCCGTGCGGGACGCCGCAAAAGGTCGCTACCCCAAGTACCGGTTTGACGAAGCTAAAAAGGTGCACAAGGGAACGGCCATCTTTTACAAGCTTGAGATGGAGCGGCGGGACGCGGAAGCTAAGCTGGTCATCAAAAGCGACGGCAGCGTTGTGGACGATTGGGTGGATTGAGGT
>JAITQP010000037.1 GCA_031288885.1 Prevotellaceae bacterium
CGCGCGCTCCAGCCCGCCATGCCGCCCACGTACCACACGTCAGCCTTGCGGCGGGCAACGGCGATGTACTCCCCTACTGCCCCGCCAATGACTTTCGTTTCGTCCCACACGGTGGGGACGGCGGCGATGAAGTCGGCGCACTCGCGCTCCTGCAGGTAGTTGGAGGGCGCGTCGCACAGCATGTTGAGCGGCGACTCAAAGATGACGTACTGCGCCAGCTGCCGGCAGCGCGTGCCTTGGCTCATGGGCTCGCTGTACACGGCGCGGTAGTTGCGCTTTGTGGCGTTGCGCATGGCGCCCTGCGTGTAGTCCAAGGGGCCGGCAAGCATGCGGATAAACGGTATCATGAGCTCGTAGGTTACCTGATCTGTGCTGCTGTCCCACTTCATCTGCTCCAGCCCGTATACGCCCTCAACGTTGAGCACGTTTGGGTAGGTGCGCTGCAGGCCCGTTGGCTTGTAGGCTCCGTGAAAGTCTATCAGGAGGTGGTACTTGGCGGCGGTGGCCGCCGTGCGCAGGTAGAAGTCCACCATGGCTTGGTCGTCGCGATCCATAAAGTCCACCTTAAACCCTTTGACGCCCATCTCCGCGTAGTGCTTGCACACGGCCTCCATATCCCGATTAAAGGCGTAGTAGCCTGCCCAGAGGATTATCCCCACATTTTTTGATGCGCCGTAGCGGATAATTTCCGGCAGGTCGATTTCCGGCACCACCTGCATCAGGTCGGCTTTTTTGTTGACCGCCCAGCCCTCGTCGAGGATTACGTACTCCAGCCCCAGCTGCGCCGCCGCGTCGATGTAGTACTTGTAGGTGCTGGTGTTGACCCCTGCGCGGAAGTCCACGCCGTAGATGTTCCAGTCGTTCCACCAGTCCCACATCACCTTGCCCGCCTTAATCCACGAGCCGTCCGCCACGCGGCTTGGGGAGGCGAGCTTGTACACCATATCGCTGTTGGCGAGCTCCTCGTCCTTTTCGGCAACAACGATGGCGCGCCACGGGAAAGCCGTCTCGCCGCCGTCAGCGCGGGCAATGTACGGCTCGCGCGTCAGCACGCGCTCCTGAAGCATGTTGTGGCCTCCCTGCTGCACCTCCTTGGGGTAGGCGGCAAAAACGCCCTTGAGCGTCTGCGAGCCGGACGCGTTTGACAGGTACATGCCCGGGTAGCTCAGCAAATCGGCCTCCGTGATGCACACCTTTTTGCCCTTTGCGCTCTCCACGAGCACGGGCAGGAACGCCAGCCGCGAGGAGTCCCACTCCGAAAGCGGGGCAACGTGGTAGATGTTTTCAAAAGAGTTGGTGAGCTGCGCCTCGAGCGACGGGTTGCTTGCGCCGGTGCGCACGTAGGGGATGTAGGCTTTGCCGTTTTGGGGGAAGCTGAACTCCGCCTGCTCGCCGGCAACGAAGAACGGTTGCTTTTGCGACGCCTCAAAGCGGTAGGCCACGCCGTCGTCGTACGCCCTGAAGGTAACGCTGTAGCCGCCCTTAAAGCGCAGCCTGAGCTCGTTGAAGCGCTCCTCCACGGAGGATTTTTTGTAGAGCGGCGAGGGGATTACGCTGTTCACGCTGCGGGTTTCCTGCTTTAGCAGGCGCGGGTCAACGCCCCACTGCGTGCCGTCGGCGAGCGACAGGGAGATGGCGGAGCTGGCGAGCACAACGTCGCCGCCGTGCTGCACGGCGTAGGTAATGGTTTTGCCGAGGAGGATTTCCGCCTTCAGCGTCCCCGAGGGGGATTGCAGCGTAAGCTGCTTTTGCCCGAACAGCGCAGCGGGTGCGAGCGCGAGCAGGGTGAGAAGTGTACACTTTTTCATGATAGCTGAATGTTTTTTAAGTTTAAAATCTCCACAAAGATATATTTTTTTGCTCAGCAGAACAGCTAAAAGCATAGAAAAGTTAGGAAATCACGCTAATCCGTGCCGGTGCATTTTGTTGTAGAGCGTTTTTCGGTCAACTTGCAGGAGGTGGGCGGCGAGGCTTTTGTTGCCGTGCGCCTTTTTGAGGGCTTCCTCTATGTGCTGCCGCTCGTTGGGGTCGCGCAGCGCGAGGCTATCCGCGGCGGCGGGCGGCTGACGGAGGGTGGCGAGGATGGGCAGGTGCTCCGGCAGGATTTCGCCCGACTGGGCAAAGAGCGCCGCCCGACGTACCACGTTCCGCAGCTCGCGCAGGTTGCCGCTCCAGCGGTGCGCCCTGAGCATTTGCAGCGCGTCTTTGGCAATTCCCCGCACCTGCTTGCCGAGCTCCGCGTTGGCCTCCTCCAGAAAGTGCGCCGCAAAGAGGTCGATGTCGCCCGCCCGCTCCCGCAGCGCGGGGACGGTGATGGAAAACTCGTTGAGGCGGTGGTACAAATCCTCCCTGAAGCGCCCCCGCGCGATGGCGGTTTCGAGGTTTTCGTTGGTGGCGGTAATGATGCGCACGTCCACGCTCAGGTCGGTGGCCGAGCCTACCGGACGGACTTTGCGCTCCTGCAGCACGCGGAGCAGCTGCGCCTGAACGTCGTACGAAAGGTTGCCCACCTCGTCAAAAAAGACGGTGCCCGCTTCAGCCTGCTCAAAAACGCCCTTTTTGTCGGCTATGGCGGAGGTAAAGGCGCCCTTTAGGTGGCCAAACAGCTCGCTGGAGGCGAGCTCCTTGGAGAGGCTTCCGCAGTCCACCGCGAGGAACGGCGCGGCGCTCCGGCGGCTGCCCGCGTGGATGGCGCGCGCAACGTACTCCTTGCCCGTGCCGCTCTCGCCGAGTATCATCACCGAGAGCTGCGTAGGCGCAACGAGGCGCACGTGCTCAAGCATTTGCTTAGCGGCGGCGCTCTTGCCCGTGATGAACGTATGATTTTGGGGGCTGACCTTTACGGCGACGTGCTGCTCTTGGGGCTGGGCGGCGGCGCTCTGCTGCGCCTGCTCCATTTTTTGCTTCAGCACGTCGGGGTTGAGCGGCTTGGCGATGAAGTCCGACGCGCCCAGCTTGATGGCGAGCACGGCGCTCTGTATCTCCGCGTAGCTCGTCATGATGATGACCGGCGTGCTGCGCCGCTGCTCCCGCATCCACGCGAGCAGCATGATGCCGTCGCCGTCGGGGAGGCGAAGGTCGCACAGGATGACGGCGAACGCGCGTCCGGCGATTTCCCGCTTGGCCTGCTCCACGTGCGAGCACAGCGTAGGCGCAAAGCCGTTCTTCCTAAGCCAGCCTTGCAGCATTACCCCAAAGGAAAGGTCATCTTCTATGATTAGAATATTTTGCATAGGAGTACAAATGTACAAATTTTTTTAGTGATTAACTATTAGT
>JAITQP010000046.1 GCA_031288885.1 Prevotellaceae bacterium
AAATTCTAAATCTAAAACAGCTATGCTGCTCGACTCTCTTCAACATAAAGGATTACGCCAAAGGCTGCTGCGGACGCTGCACGGTAAGGGAATAACCGATGAGCGGGTGCTTACGGCCATGGGAAACGTTCCGCGGCACTTTTTTCTGGAAAGCGGGCTCGATAAAATTGCCTACGACGACAAGGCGCTCCCCATAGGGGTGGAGCAAACCATTTCGCAGCCCTACACGGTGGGCTGGCAAACGCAGCTGCTGAGCGTTGCCTCGGGCGAAAAGGTGCTGGAAATCGGGACAGGCTCCGGCTATCAGGCGGCGGTGCTGTGCGAGCTGGGCGCGGAGGTGTACAGCATTGAGCGGCAAGGCGTGCTGCACGACAAGGCAAAAAACCTGCTGGCGCAAATGGGCTACCGCCCCACCCTCGTTTACGGCGATGGCTTTGAAGGCTTGCCCCAGCATGCGCCGTTTGCAAAGATTATTGTAACCTGCGGCGCAGGCCACGTGCCGCAGCCCCTGCTCAGCCAGCTGGCCGTGAGCGGGCGCATGGTTATCCCCGCCAAGTCCGGAGGCGCGCTGTACATGTTCGTGTTCGACAGGATAAGCGAAACCCAAATCCGGCAAACCAAGCTGAAGGAATGCTCATTTGTGCCCATGCTACAGGGCGTTAGCTAAAAAATTTGTATGGAAATAAAAACGTTTATATTTAACTCCTTTCGGGTCAACACCTACGTAGCGTGGGACGAAAGCGGCGAGTGCATCTTTATAGACGCCGGCTGCGGCGCCGAGCGGGAGCAAGCCCGCGTAGAGCAATTTGTTGCGGCGCAAAACCTCACGCCCGTTGCGCTGGTCAACACGCACGCGCACGTTGACCACATCGTGGGCAACGCCTTTCTGTGCCGTCGCTACGGCATTGACAGCTACCTGCACAGGGACGATTTCTACAACCTCAGCCACGCCGCCCAGCACGGCGCCATGTTCGGGCTTGAGCTGCAAGCGCCGCCCGCGCCCAAACTGCTTGGCGACAGCGTTACGTTTGGGCGTACGCAGCTGCAAGTGCTGCACACGCCCGGGCACAGCAAGGGCAGCATTTCGCTCCACGCCGCCCAGCAGGGCGTGGTGTTCACCGGCGACACGCTCTTCAAGGGCAGCATTGGCCGCTCCGACCTGACCGGCGGAGACCTCAACGAGCTCATGAGCAGCCTCCACCTCGTGCTGATGCGCCTCCCCGACGACACCGCCGTAATGCCCGGGCACGGCTTCGCAACAACCATCGGCGACGAAAAATGGCAAAACCCGTTTTTGCAGCCGGAGGAGTAATTCCTTCGGCAAAAAAAATATTTTTGCATGTTGAAAATATTATAAACTTACCGATCGATGAGCAGAGTCAAATCGGTAACTCTATACCGCCTGCCCGTGGCCTCCTCGCAAATCCATGCTCAAATGTTAGTAATAATGCCAAAGACCTCTCTAATTACCAGCTGCACTGTGAGCATGTTCCCTAACCGCAGTAAAACTTCTCGTAGGGGTAGCCGTCAACGTCGCTTGTGAGCGGCGCGTCGGCGCGCGAAAAGCGCAAAAAGTTTAGGTGCGATGCTACTACTTTCATGCATGTGCCGGTGTGCTGCTATTTTTCCCGTAAACCTACCCCATTTGCCCCCCGAGCAAAAGGGGTGTGAGTAGATTTTGGGGGGGGGAAATGTGTTGGGGAAAAAGAAGCAATACAATCAAGCGATTTTACCGTTTAAGATAGGTTGAAGCATTTTTTTAGATTTGTAATTGGTTGAACATTAGGGAAAACCGATTTTTATTGGCTCAAAAGGTGTTATTTCTGGTTCAAAAACTGTTATACGAGTAACTTTTTTTGTTACTTTTGCCATGCGCTTTAGTTAGATGAACTCTATTGTACTTAAATGGACTTTAATGGAGGCTTGGGTGTAGTTAAATGAACCCTAATGGAGTTTATTGAGCTCTAACCAAAAAAAGCACGGCGCTTAAACGCTATACCAATGCCGTCCGAACATAAAAAAAGCAAATAGACAATGAAAACAAATGCAATAGCAGTGGCAAGCTACTTTGTAGATTTGGCTTGAAAATAAAATTGATGTTGACGCAAAACGACAAAATGGCTGTTTAAAATGGATACCATAGAGCAATGTAATAACTTCAAGCTGAAATTTGATGGACAGCAACATCAAATAGATGCTAATGTTTTAATTAGTAGCCTTATACATACAACTACTATTATACAGGAAATAAATAAATCTCTGGATGCTGGAAAAAAAATAGAGATAAAAGTAAAAGCGCTGGAAAAAGGAAGTTTTCTAATAAACATAGAGCTGCTTGAAAGTTCTATGGAAGCCTTAAAAAATATATTTACCAGAGAAAACATTCAAATAGCGGCAAATCTGGTAGCTATTTTTGCTGGCGTAATAACGATAAAGAAATTTTGCAAGGGGAAAAAACCTAAGCATATTGAAGAGAACGAAAGCCACACTACCATTACCAATCAAAATGGCGATGTGATAACAATAGACAACTTAACGTTTAATATTTATGAAAATAGCACGGTAGTAAAAGATGCGCTTTCGCAAAATTTTGAAGCAATCGGCAATGATCCATCAATTACAGGATTTGAGGTTACGGACAATCAGGAAAAAACAATAGTGCGCGTGGACAAGAGCGAATTTTCTGATATGGCTTTTAAGTCGGAAGAAATTTTGGAGGGCGAGCGAATTGTTACAGAAGCCGCTACGCTGAACATCGTTAGGCTGTCATTTGAGGACTTTTTGAAGTGGGAATTTTACTATCGTGGAAACAGAATTTCCGCCAAAATTAAAGACCCTGATTTTCAAAAAATAATAGACAAAGGGGAATCTTTTGCAAAGGGCGATACGCTGGAGGTAGAGTTACAGATAACCCAAAAATGGGATGAATCAGTAAATACCTTTATCAACAAATCATATCAGGTAAACAAAATTATCAGGCATCTCCAACGAGCTAAACAACAAGAATTTGAATTTGAAAAATAAATTCTACAACCATGAAAAAGATTTTTACCTTCTTTGCCGCTGCTGCTATCCTCGCAAGTTGCGGCGGAAAGGAGGAGGAAAAATCGTTGACAATTGCGGGAGTAAAAAAAATCTCATTGGAAAATGGACAAGGTCTGCTTTTTCGTTTTACTCTGGCACACTTCCTAACAGTTTCTTTTATACTTGCGACACCCTAAAATCACCAGATTTTAAGCCATTTGATTACCTTATTGATGCTGAATACAACAAAGAAACACATCAAAACGACACTACGAATACAGTAATATTTAAGAGGTTACTTAACCCCCTGCTGACATCCGTAACATTTGCTGATGCAATGACAAATAGTGGAATTAAAGCTACATTTGAATTTGAAGAGTGCAAAACCAATTTTACAGAAACACTAAATAGCCAATCTTTATAGTGTTCACGATTTGGCCTACCTATGGCCGCCACTGCAGCTCTGTTACCTCCTCCAAATCTACTATGTTGCTACCGTCCGGTTTCTCCGTTTCAAAGAAATCTTCATAAAGTAAATGTTAAATACAATATCACGCATTCACCATTACTCCTAATTCTCAATGAATTTGTTGCAACAATGCTTTATTGACTATGGAGCATTCACAACTAAAGGTTTGGGAATATTAAATACAACCACGACAGTTTTCCGGATTTGAAGTAAATCCTTTCGCTACATCATCATTCCTAATTCTTAATTCCTAATTCCCTCTGGTATTCCCTCAGCGTTTCCAGCACGTTGCTTTTCACGTTAATGAAGTGCGAAATGCCCTTGCTTTGCAGCTCCTCCTTGCAGGCGGGGTCGCCGGCAACCACCAGAATACCTTTGCCGCCCAGCTTTTCGGCAATGGTGGGCACGCCATCGGCGTACTCGTCGTCCGACGAGCAGGCAACTACAATGTCGGCGTTGGCGGCAAGGGCGGCCTTTACGCCCTCGTCCACGCTGGCAAAGCAGTTGTTGTCCGTCACCTTAAAGCCCGCTACGGCAAAAAAGTTGCTGGCAAACTGCGCGCGCGCGCGGCACATGGCAAGGTTGCCAAACGTGAGCATGAACGCCTGCGGGCGCTTGCCGCTGCGCTCGGTTTTGAGCCGCAGCTCCTCAAAGGCCTGCGCCCCGCGGTAGGGTTTCAGCGGCTCGCCCACCTGCGCCGGCTGGTCGCTGCTGCAGCTGCACGTACACGC
>JAITQP010000081.1 GCA_031288885.1 Prevotellaceae bacterium
GTTTTTTATGGCTTCTGTGCCTCCTCCAAGTTGCCCCGTCGTGCGAAAGGGAAACCCTGCTGACCTTGGACAACAGCGTAGATGACCGCATCAACTCGCTTATCAACACCTACGTGGAAGACCTGAAATCCTCCGAGCACGGCTGGATGGCAAGCATTGGCACGAGCGAGGGCTACTACCGCTTCTGGATGCACTTTAGGGATAGCAACGTGGTGCACATGCAGACCGATAATCCGAGGTATGAAAGCATGTACAAGGGCACGACCGACACCTCCACCTATGCGTTCAGAGCCCTGCAGCGCCCCACGCTGATATTTGCCACCTACTCCTACCTTTCGCTCATCAACGACCCGAACCCAAGCATCAGCGGGTCAGATAGCCGCAGCTACAAGGGGCTCTCTACCGATTTTGAGTTTGAGGTGGAGCGGTACGAGGGCGGCGTGTTCTACATGATTGGGCGTTTTAACAAGGTAAAGGCCGTGTTCAAAAAAGCCTCCGCAGCGGAAAAGGCGGGCGTGGACGCCGGCCTGATGATGGAGCTCCCCAAGCAAATTGCCGACACGCTGAAAAGCTACTACATCAAAGCTAAGCACGGCGCTACGGAAATCGTAACGAAAGTCTACGACAACCGCCGCCTGTACGTCTTCTGGTACGATAGCGAAACCGACAAGGGCGAGGAAAAAACCGGCTACTACAACGTGGAGGTCGATGGCTCACGAAATCTGTTCTTCCCCGAGGAGGTGGCCACCTCCTCCATAGCTGTCAACGGGTTGACGTACGAGGCAGCGCAGGAGAAGTATACCCACTTTACCACCACCAGCGCCGGTACGCCCGCTATAAACGTGGAGGTATCCTACAACCCGCCTGATTTTCCGCTGTCAAAAGTATTTGGCTACGTGGGCAGCGACAGGATATTTGATAAGCTGAGCTGCATAACAAGCCTCGAAGGGGATTTATCAGACGGAGAAAAAGAAGCTAAAAGTTCGGTAGAGCTGATGCTTAAATTTTTTAGTGCAAGCATTCTATGCTTAGGCTACGAAATCGACTGCTACTTCACAAAGCTGCCTGATGGCAATGTAGAGTGGAATGTTGCGCTGCAAGGCGTTAGCGGAATTGGTCTGGATTTGGAAACGGGGCAGACGCTTACGGCGTCATTCCCTACGGCCACCTACGCCTTTCCGGTGACCGTGGAGAACAATGGCTTAACGTTCACCACGAGCAACGAGGTTAAAATGTATGCAGGGGCAAAGCTTTACTATGAAAAGGGCGTCTTGACGCAGCTTGTTGACAACTTTAAAAGCAACACATTTAACATAGGCTGGTCAGACTACAAAAATTCTGGTGGGCTGGCGCTCGAGGTTGCCTCTGAGGATGAGGCGTTTGTGCTGCCGGTTTTGTTGAGTAAGCGCTAAAAACACAAAAAAACATACGCAAAATGAAGACACAAAAGCAACTGATGGCTACGTTAGCCGCAGCCCTTTGGCTCGGCGTAACGGTTACGTCCTGCTGCAAGTCCGGCTCCGGCAGCTCAGCGGGTGAAGACGAAAACGGTACGCACGAGGATAGAGCTGTTGGCGTTCCCACCGAGCTTAAGCACGAATATAACCAGCAAAAAGAAGTAACGTTTTTTTGGAAATCAGCAGCAAATGCCGATTTTTACCAGCTAAAGGTAAACGAAAAATCGTACAACGTAACGGGCACGTACTTCAAGCTCCCCGATAAGCTGTCGAACACCACGGAGTGCCCGTGGTACGTGCGCGCCGCACGAAAGCTAACGGCCGATACGGCCTATAGCGACTGGGCAACAGCCACCCTACCTCCGTTAGCGTCGGAGCCGGAGGTAACTCTTCCGATGAAGTTTGTGGGCACTTGGCTTACGGACAGCACTGATGTGAGCGCAAAGCTGGGCTCAAGTACCCTTCCCGTTGACTCGTTCATGCCGAGCAACGTGGACGCAAGCCTTTTAGCTATAACCGTTGCAGAGAATGAAAATAGCGAAGATAGCGTGTTTGTGTCCATTGTAGGGTTAGAGGCGTTTTTGAGCATGGAAGATCAGGAGCTGAACCGCATATCAATGGGCTCCAGCAAAAGCAAGGGAACAATATCCGGCGAGATACCCATAGATCCGGCGCGCAACAAAGTATCGCACAACTTCAACCCGCCGGTACCCCTATCTGAGCTGGGAATGACGATGCCTGAACCTTCGATAGATCCTGCCATACAGTCCCTTACTGTCACCTTTACGAAGATAACCGTTTCCGGAAAGCTGGACGATGAAGAGGCAACCAAGGCGCAGTATGAAATTAAGGTTATTGCCACTATCTCTGTAGATACGGGCGACGCTACGATTAATTGGCTTGCAAATGATATGTATCTAAAAAACAACCCGATGAATGTCATACTGAAAGCCTACTGCAGAAAGCAGGAAAGCGATTAAGCTGCGTACGATAAAAAATCTTACCTTTGCGGTGTACTTAAATTAATACGTGCAGTATGATTTTGTGGATTGTCCGTAGGACAATAATATCAATAGAAGGGATGTGCTTTTCTCTCATCCCGCTTCCCCGTAAGGGATTAATCAAATTGAAGCCCTACGGGCTAATGGTGGTATAAAGGGTGCATGTTTTTCTATTGATATCACTCCCCTACGGGGAACAGCGAAGCCCTCACCGAAAGTAATCGGAGTTCAGCGGAGCCAATTCGCAAAATTATACCGTGTAAAGTATAACACCACCAATCGCTATGGCAACAACAAAGGCAACAACCGCCAAACCCAAAGCCCAACGGAAGAAAAAAGAGCCCAGAAGTTGGTACATGGACGAAGCCGGTATCAAAATACCGCTCGACGAGTTTTTTAAGGACTACCCAAAGCCCAAGACGGGCCCGAAGAGATTTGACGTGTTTAGGGAGCAAGGCCGCTGGCCGCTGGTAGAGGAGATATTGGACATGCGGGCTGTGTTGAAGTAATGCAGCGCAAAGGGGTGTTGTTCTTTCCTCAAAAAATCTTATCTTTGCGGTGTACTTAATAAATACCACCAATCGCTATGGCAACAACAAAGGCAGCAACCGCCAACCCCAAAGCCCAACGGAAGAAAAAAGAGCCCAGAAGTTGGTACATGGACGAAGCCGGTATCAAAATACCGCTCGACGAGTTCTTTAAGGACTACCCAAAGCCCAAGACGGGCCCGAAAAGATCTGACGTGTTTAGGGAGCAAGGCCGCTGGCCGCTGGTAGAGGAGATATTGGACATGCGGGCTGTATTGAAGTAATGCAGCCATGGAGCGTCGCCATCTCTTAGACACGAATACCGTCCTATTCTTTTTCACCAACAGAAACGAGCTAACGCAGAACGTGCTGGATGAGCTGGAGGATTACAACAACCTGCTTTACGTGAGCGTAATTTCCGTGCGGGAGCTAATCCACCTGTACAACCACGGCAGAATACGGACGAGGTGGAAGCAAGCAACCGACTTCCTATCGGATATAAAATCGTCGCGCTTTGAGCTGCTGCCCCTCAGGTGGGAGCACCTTGTAACCTACGCCACGCTATCCACCCCCAAGGGGCACAACGACCCCAACGACCACATCATCATTTCGCAGGCCATCACGGAGCGAATGATCCTCATCAGCTCCGACCGGAAGTTTGAGCAGTACACCGCGCAGAGGCTACAGCTCATTTTCAACGGCAGGTAAAAAGTCAGCTCTTTTTCGCCCGCAATTTCCGTTGTGCCCGTGCACGCCTGTTTGGAAATCAAGAAAAAATACGTACTTTTGCGCGTTGGTTGAATTTCTATATTTCTAATCATCTTGGATAAACTCAATTTTATATAACTCTAAATCAGACTGAAAAATGGCGAAAGAAAAAAAGTTTGTTACCTGCGATGGTAACTACGCCGCCGCGCACGTGGCGTATATGTTTAGCGAAGTAGCGGCTATCTACCCCATCACCCCGTCGTCGACCATGGCGGAGTACGTGGACGAGTGGGCGGCCTTTGGCAAAAAAAACCTGTTTGGCGAAACGGTTAAGGTAACCGAAATGCAGAGCGAAGCCGGCGCAGCCGGCGCTGTTCACGGCTCGCTGCAGGCCGGCGCGCTCACCACCACGTTTACCGCCTCGCAGGGGCTGCTGCTCATGATCCCCAACATGTACAAGATTGCCGGAGAGCTGCTCCCCTGCGTGTTCCACGTATCGGCGCGGTCGCTCGCCATGAACGCCCTCTCCATCTTTGGCGACCACAGCGACGTGATGGCAACCCGCCAAACGGGCTTCGCCATGCTCGCCTCGGGCAGCGTGCAGGAGGTGATGGACTTGGCGGCGGTGGCGCACCTCGCGGCCATCAAGGGGCGCGTGCCCTTTGTGAGCTTCTTTGACGGCTTCCGCACATCGCACGAAATACAAAAAATTGAGGCGATTGACGGGGAAGACCTCCGCAGCCTGATTGACGGGGAGGCGCTCGCCGACTTCCGCCGCCGCGCCCTCAACCCCAACGCCCCCGTAACGCGCGGCACGGCGCAAAACGGCGACGTTTACTTCCAAGCCCGCGAGTCGAGCAACCGCTACTATAGCGCCGTGCCCGACATGGTGGCCGGCTACATGAAAGAAATCAGCCGGATTACCGGACGCGACTACAAACCCTTCAACTACTACGGCGCGCCCGACGCCGAGCACGTGGTGATTGCCATGGGGTCGGTGTGCGATACCATCCGCGAAACCATAGACTACCTCAACGCCGGAGGCAAAAAGTGCGGCGCAATCTTCGTTCACCTCTACCGCCCGTTCTCGGCAAAGCATTTTCTGGAGGTGCTGCCCACGAGCGTGAAGCGCATAGCGGTGCTCGACCGCACCAAGGAGGCGGGCGCAGGCGGCGAGCCGCTGCTCCTCGACGTAAAGGACGCGCTCTACGGTCAGCCCAGCGCGCCGCTGGTGGTGGGCGGGCGGTACGGGCTCTCGTCAAAGGATACCACGCCGGCAATGATCATCTCGGTGTACGAAAATCTGGCGCTGAGCGAGCCCAAAAACCACTTCACCATCGGCATTGTGGACGACGTAACGTTCCTTTCGCTTCCGCAAAAGGAGGAGATTAGCCTCGGCAAAGCCGGCACCTTTGAGGGCAAATTCTACGGGCTGGGCTCGGACGGCACGGTGGGCGCCAACAAGAATACCATCAAAATTATCGGCGAAACAACGCCAAAGTACTGCCAAGCGTACTTTGCCTACGACTCCAAAAAGTCCGGCGGCTTCACCTGCTCGCACCTGCGCTTTGGCGACAGCCCCATCAACTCGCCCTACTTAGTCAACACGCCCGACTTTGTGGCGTGCCACGTGCCCTCCTACCTCACCAAGTACGACATCCTGCGCGGCGTCAAGTCGGGCGGGACGTTCCTGCTCAACAGCCTCTGGGACGCGGAGGAAACCAAAAAACGCCTGCCCGACTTTATCAAAAAGACGCTGGCGGAGAAAAAAATCACCTTCTACATCATGAACGCCACCAAGATTGCGGAGGAAATTGGCTTGGGCAACCGCACCAACACCATCCTGCAGTCGGCTTTCTTCAAAATTTCCGGCGTAATCCCCTACGAAAAGGCGGTGGACGAGATGAAAAAGGCCATCGTGAAGAGCTACGGCAAAAAGGGCGAGGACGTGGTGAACAAGAACTACGCAGCCGTTGACCGCGGCGGCGAGGTCACCAAGGTGGAGGTGCCCGCCGAGTGGGCGTCGCTGGGCGGAACGTTTGAGCCGGAAACGGCCAAGCGCCCGGCCCCCGACTTTGTGAAGAAAATTGCCGACGTGGTGAACGCGCAAATTGGCGACGACCTCCCCGTGAGCGCTTTCATCGGTCAGGAGGACGGCACCATTCCCTGCGGCACCGCCGCCTACGAGAAGCGCGGCATTGCGGTGAACGTGCCGGAGTGGATTGCCGAAAACTGCATCCAGTGCAACCAGTGCGCCTACGTCTGCCCCCACGCCGCCATCCGCCCTTTCCTGCTCACCGACGCAGAGAAAGCCGCCGCGCCCAACGGGGAAATCAAAACCATCAAGGGCAACGGCGCATTCAAGGAGTACAACTACCGCATTCAGCTTACGCCGCTCGACTGCACGGGCTGCTCCAACTGCGTCGAAATTTGCCCGGGCACCAAGGGCAACACGGCGCTCGTGATGAAGCCGCTCGAAAGCCAGCTGCCGGAGCAGGAGCGCTACGGCTACCTGCACAGCAAGGTGGGCTACAGGGATACGGTGGGCAACAAGCTGCAGAACATGAAGAACAGCCAGTTCTCGCAGCCGCTCTTTGAGTTTTCCGGCGCGTGCATGGGCTGCGGCGAAACGCCCTACGTGAAGGCCATCACGCAGCTCTTTGGCGACCGCATGATGATTGCCAACGCCACCGGATGCTCGTCCATCTACGGCGGGTCGTACCCCGCGTCGCCCTACACCGCCAACCAAAACGGCTGCGGCCCCGCTTGGGCAAACTCCCTGTTTGAGGACAACGCCGAATTTGGCTTGGGCATGATGATGGGCGTGGAAACGCTCCGCAACCGCATCGCCGCGCTGATGAACAAAGGGCTGTCGTGCACCTCATGCTCGCCCGAGCATAAGGCGCTCTTTGCCGAATGGCTGGAAAATCGCAACAGCGGCCCCAAAACGCAGGAGATAGCGGCAAAGCTTATCCCCATGCTTGAGCAGTGCGGCTGCGACGTGTGCAAGCACCTCGCCGAGCTCAAAGACTACCTCGTGAAGCGCTCGCAGTGGATTATCGGCGGCGACGGCTGGGCGTACGACATCGGCTACGGCGGCCTCGACCACGTGCTGGCCAGCGGCGACAACGTCAACGTGCTGGTGCTCGACACGGAGGTGTACTCCAACACCGGCGGGCAGTCCTCAAAGTCAACGCCGGCGGGCGCGGTGGCAAAGTTTGCCACCTCCGGCAAGCGCGTCCGCAAAAAAGACCTCGGCATGATGGCCATCAGCTACGGCTACGTTTACGTGGCGCAGGTCGCCATGGGCGCCAGCAACAACCAGTACTTCAACGTGCTGAAAGAGGCGGAAGCCTACAACGGCCCCTCGCTCATCATTGCCTACGCGCCCTGCATCAACCACGGGCTAAAGGGCGGACTGCTGAGCACCCAGCGCGAAGAAAAGCTGGCGGTGGAGTGCGGCTATTGGCACAACTACCGCTACAACCCCGCGCTGGAAGCCGAAGGCAAAAACCCCTTCACGCTGGACAGCAAGGAGCCGGACTGGTCGAAGTTTCAGGACTTCCTCAAGAGCGAAGTGCGCTACTCGTCGCTCCTGAAATCGTTCCCCGCAGAAGGCTCCGAGCTCTTCAAGGCAACGGAAGAAAACGCCAAGTGGAGGTACAACCAGTACAAACGGCTGGCGGGAATACAGTGATTAATGGTTAATGATTAATGATTAATGATTAATGGCGCAAAGCGTGCGTATGTAAGGGCGGGTTTTAAACCCGCCCTTATTTACGTAAAAAAGAGAATGGAAACAAGGTATTTCCATTCTCCTTTTTCTTTCCATTCCGAAGCAGCAAAGTTCATTTGCTCACATGGAGGGAGGATGCCGACAAAAAAATTACTGCGCAGGCAAAGCCACGCGGAAGCCAATAGATTGATTACGTGTTTCAGGTGGAATCCAAGGATTGCGGTTAGCCGTGCGGAAAGCCGCGATGCCTCCGCTAAAATCGCCGCCCCGTACTATGCGGTTTGCTGGGTCGCCCTTAGTAGCAGGGCCCGTAGGATTTTCCTGCGTTGTACTTGGATAAATCCCGAACCAATCGTGCACCCACTCCCATACGTTGCCACCCATATCATAAATACCAAGCCTGTTGGGTTTTTTCTGACCTACTGGGTGAGTCGCCCTGGAGGTGTTTCCGCCAGAGCACCCCGAGTTAGTGCCGTACCACCCCAACTCATCGGCATTGTTGCCCCCGCTGTACAGGAGGTTCTCGCAGCTCGCCATTCCTGCTCCTCCATCACCTATACACCCACGCGCCGCGTATTCCCATTCCGCCTCTGTCGGTAGACGATACTTCTTTCCCGTAAGCGCGTTCAGACGAGGAAGAAACTCATTTACTATGTCATCCCACGATACACTCTCCGCCGGTCGCTGGTCATCACAGGGTATGCAGCTGCTACTACATACGCTTCCTTTAAAGGTGTAGACTTGCTCAAGTGCATGACCTTTCATCACTATCTTCCACTGCGCTTGCGTTATCTCATACTTGCCAATGTAAAAACTACTCAACTTTACGTTGTGGACAGGTTTTTCGTAGCTGGCGCAACCTGTTTGCTCAGCGGTGCACCCCATCTCAAACGTACCTCCCTGCATAAGCACCATCTCAATCTCCCGCTCCGCAGGGTAGCTACGCGCAGGAGCGGGAGCGCTACGCCTGCGCCCTGGGCCGTCCAGCTGCCGCGACAATGCTAAAGACACCCTCGGCAAGTCTGTGCTGACCACGCCGGTGCGTATGTAGCTGCCTCTGCCGGAAACCTTGCTATCCTTTGCGTCAATAAGCAGCGCATAAAACATGTGGTCGTTACCTTTGATGTTGTCAGTTACCAAGCATATCGTCGATATGCCGTTTGTTCGCCCCCACGTGGCGAGCGCGTTTCGGTCTATGTTACCCGCGCCTTGCGTGCGCAGCTCGTTGAGCTTTGTCTTCACGGGGTCGGAAGCGCCGGATAGCACGTCGTAGCGGCTGTTGCGGTTAAGGTCGCTGCCTACTTGGGTGGCAAGCGAGTTGCCCAAATTGTTGTCGTTCATGCCCACTACAAATATGGCCAGCGTGGGCTTGGTTTGCGCACCGGCGGTCGCTATGCCTGCTGTGCCAATGAGCAACAGCGCGCATAGAGAAATCATGTTTTTTCTCATTTTACTACGTTTTTTTAGGGTTAATAATTAATTCAAAATGCTCCGGTTTTTGTACATTTTCCACAGCTCCAACGATTTATTTATTATCTTTGTAGGTTTTCCTTTGCAAAAAGGCAAGGCTGTTCACCTCCGTTGTTCCTGTTAAGAGCTGGTAG
>JAITQP010000121.1 GCA_031288885.1 Prevotellaceae bacterium
AGGCGTTGCCTACTCAAAGGAGGAGCCCGACAGCGACCGCATCGTAGACTGGATAAAGATGGGAAAGCTGGCTGATTAGTGATTAGCTATCAGCTATTAGTGATTAGTGGCGCAAAGCGGGACGGGTGAGGCAATTATAAGGGCGGGTTTGAAACCCGCCCTTTGTGCATGGCACCCGCGCCCGCCTCTGCCCGTCATTCCGACCGACGCGCGCGAGGTACGAGCGCGCGCAGCGGAGGAACCTCCCCGCAAACCGTCGCCCCCGCACGCTTCGCGTCCTCACGCGCCTTGCGTCATTGCGAGCGAAGCGAAGCAACCGGAGCTCGGCGTAGCCAATCCAGCATTGCACGCTTCGCGCCGCCCCGACCAACCCCATTCCCAACCTAATTTCCCTAACAAAGCAACCTCAGTAGCATATGAGCATGAATATAAACGACCTCATTACCTCATTTTAAATGGCGCTTAATGAGGTAATGAGGTTGGGGAGATGGTGGTGGTCAACCTCTTGCTACTGAGGTTGTTTTGTTAAAAAAAATTAGGTCGGGAATGAGGTTGGTCGGGTCGGCAACACCCACATTCCGTCCCTACGGGACGGCGCGAGGCGTGCGATGGCGCGAGGCGTGCAACGCTGGATTGATTTATTTTGTACTTTTGCATCCATAACACATGATGTTTTCAGACATGGAAATACAAGTACGAGAAGTTAATCATTCAAAGCTCTATCGGGAGCTGCTTGAGCGCATATCGCGAAGATATGCTGAAGGTCAAGCGCAGGCCGTTCGCTCCGTCAACGAGGCAATAGTTGAAACCAACTGGCACATAGGTCAATATATTGTTGAATATGAGCAAAAGGGCAAAAGCAAAGCGGAGTACGGTTCTCACCTTTTAATCAACCTTTCCCGCGATTTGACGTTGCTACACGGCAGAGGATTTAGTCGCCCTAATCTCAATAATATGAGGATGTTCTATCTCCGATATCCAATTTGTCAGAAGCTTTCTAACAAATTGACGTGGTCGCACTACTGCGAGCTGATAAGAATTAGCGACGACGCTGAGCGCAGCTTCTATGAGCAGCAAACCATGCTGGAGAATTGGAGCGTTCCCGAGCTGAAGCGCCAAAAGGAAACCAGCCTGTTCATGCGCCTTGCGCTATCAAAAAATAAGGATGAAATTTTGCAGCTGGCTCGTAGCGGTCAGGCGATGGAAACGCCAAAAGACATCATAAAAGATATCTACGTGTTTGAGTTTCTCAAAATCCCCGAACCCTACAAGGTTTCGGAAGTTGGCTTGGAGGAGCGGTTGCTTGACAACTTGCAGGCGTTCTTGCTGGAGCTGGGCAAAGGCTTTACGTTTGTCGGCAGGCAGTATCGGCTGATGATTAACAACACCCCATTTCGCGTCGATTTGGTTTTCTACCACCGCATTCTCCGGTGCTTTGTTTTGATTGATTTAAAGATAAATGAGGTGAAGCACGATGACATTGGGCAGATGAACATGTACATGGGGTATTTTGCCAAAGAGGAAAATTACGAAGGGGATAACCCGCCAATCGGTATTATTTTATCGAAAGAAAAAGATGACTTGCTGGTTGAGTATGCGACGTACGAAATGAGCAGCCAGCTGTTTGTTTCAAAGTACCAGCTCTACCTGCCCGATAAGGAGGAGCTGAAAGCCATTATTAGCAACCAGCTGGAGGTAGCGGAAGAATGACCGCACGGCGTGCGCCCCTACACCGCCGCGCGTCCACGCCTCAAACCTCATTGCCGCACCGAGTGGGTTGCATTGCACGCTTTGCGCCACTAATCATTAATCATTAATCATTAAAAACAGCGGTGTGACCAAATCGCCATACTGCGCTGCAAAGGCGTTGAGGGGTTGCTTTTCTATTTTTATTGTTTTGCTCAGCGGAAAGGCTCCGGCGTGGAGCTCTCCCTCTACCGTCAGGTTGTCCGGCGAGATTTTCTTTTGCTGTATCATTATCACGGTGGATATCAGGTTTCGGAGGCGCAGCTCCAGCAAAACCGGCTGAAAGGCGCTGCTGCGCGGCGGCGCTGTTACCGTTTCCAGCGTGCTGATGGTGGCAATCACCGAGCCCTCCAGCTCCACGTTGAGCTCCAGCTTGGTCAGCTGCACCGTGCGGCGCGAGGGGTTGCTGATTTTGGCGTCCATGCTCACCCGCATTTTTCCGCCGCCTACGGGCTGCACGCTTACGCTGCGCACCTCCTCCACCCGAATGTGGCGAAGCCCGCCGCAGGCGCACAGAAGCGTGGCGGCGGGCAGCGCCCAGAGCAGCACCCTTGCGGTACGCTGCATAAAGTTGTTTTTACTCATCCTTTTCCGTTTCTACGTATTCCTTCAGCAGCTTTTCCTGCACGTCGGGGGGTACCTGCAGGTACTCCGCAAAGCGCATGGTGTAGGTGGCTCGTCCGGAGGTGATGGAGCTGAGCGTGGTGCTGTACTTGTTCATTTCGGCAAGGGGCACGCGCGCCTTTACCACCTCAAAGTTTTTTTCGCTGCTCATGCCCTCTATAATGCCCCGCCGGTTTTGCAGGTCGCTCATCACGTCGCCCATGTAGTCGGCGGGCACCAGCACCTCCACCTCGTAGATGGGCTCCATGATTTTTGGCGCCGCTCTCCGGAAAGCGTCCTTAAAGGCGTTGCGCCCCGCCAGCTTAAAGGAGATTTCGTTGCTGTCCACGGGGTGCATTTTGCCGTCGTACACCGCCACGCGGATGTCGCGTGCGTAGGAGCCGGTGAGCGGCCCCTCCTCCATTTTCTCCATTACGCCCTTGAGGATGGCGGGCAGGAAGCGGGCGTCGATGGCGCCGCCCACAATGCAGTTGTAGAACACGAGCTTTCCGCCCCAGTCCAGCGTGTACTCGTCCTTTCCGCGGATGTTGAGCGTTATTTCGCGCCCGTCCACCTTAAAGGTTTTGGTGTCGGGGGCGCTGTCGTCGTGCGGCTCTATCACCAAGTGCACCTCGCCAAACTGCCCCGCGCCGCCGCTCTGTTTCTTGTGGCGGTAGTCGGCGGCGGCGACCTTGGTGATGGTTTCGCGGTAGGGGATTTTGGGGTTTAGCAGCTCCACCTCTATTTTGTATATGCTGCTCAGGTTGCGCTTCAGGATGTTGATGTGGTGCTCACCCTGCCCGCTCACGATGGTTTGCTTCAGCTCCTTGGAGTACTCCACAAGGATGGTGGGGTCTTCCTGATGAATGCGGTTGAGCGCCTCGCCCAGCTTCTCCTCGTCGGCAACGTTCACGGGCTTTATCGCCGTCCTGAACTTGGGCTGCGGGAAGGTGATGGGGTAGAACTGCCACGTTTTTCCGCCGCCGTTCAGCGTTTGGTTGGTGTGCGTGTTTTTTAGCTTTACGGTGCAGCCAATGTCGCCCGCGGCGAGCTCCGTGACCTTTGTGCGGTTTTTTCCGGCGGAGGCAAACAGCTGGGTGAGCCGCTCCTTGCCGTCGTTGCCGGCGTTGACGAGGTCTACGCCTTCGGTAATCGTGCCGCTCATCACGCGGAAGTAGCTCAGCTCGCCCATGTGCTGCTCCATGGCGGTTTTGAAGACGAATAGCGATGGCGCGCCCTTAGCGTCGCAGGGCGCCACCTCGTCGTCCACCGTTTTGTACTCCCGCGCCTTTTCGGGCGACGGCGCCACGTTGATGATAAACTCCATGAGGCGCTTTACGCCGATATCCTTTTTTGCCGACAGGCAGAAGACGGGCATCACCTCCCGACTTTTCATTCCTGCGCGCAGCCCGCGGCGCACCTCCTCCTCGTCCAGCGTTCCCTTGTCAAAGAAGAGCTCCATCAGCTCCTCGTCGTACTCGGCGGCGGCCTCCACCAGCACCTTGTTGAGCTCCACGGCGCGCTCCATTTCGTCGCTGGGGATTTCCAAATCCTCGCGCAGGCCGGTGTCGCCCTTAAACTTGTACATTTTCATTTTGAGGACATCCACAAAGCCGTCAAACCCTGCGCCCGTGGCCACGGGGTACTGCACCTGCACGACTTTCTTCCCAAACGCGTCGCGCAGCGAGGCAACGCAGGCGTCGTAGTCCGCCTTGTCGCTATCCAGCTGGTTGAGGGCAAGAATTACCGGCTTGTTGTGCCGCTCGGCGTAGCGCGCAAAAATCTCCGTCCCCACCTCCACGCCGTTCTGCGCGTTGATGAGCATTACGCCGGTGTCGCACACCTTAAATGCGGAGAACATGCCTCCGGCAAAGTCGTCGGAGCCGGGCGTGTCGATAAAGTTGAGCTTTCGCTCCATGAACTCGGTGTACATCACCGTGCTGTAGATGGAGCGCTGGTAGGCTTGCTCTACCTCCGTGTTGTCGCTCACGGTATTTTTTGCTTCTACGCTGCCTCTGCGGTCAATCACTTTTCCTTCAAAAAGCATAGCTTCGGCAAGGGTTGTTTTTCCGCTGCCGGGCGCCCCCAGCAGCACTACGTTTCGGATTTTTTCGGTGGAGTAGTTCTTCATAATAAAAATAAATTTGGCGTTAAAACCTATATTTAAGGGAATAACGCCAAATGTAAGAAAAAAAACCATTCAAAGAAGCTAAAGCCTCAAATGTTGACTACTTTTTTTTGCATCTTAAAGAAACGAGCTCGGATAGGTAACCTTACGGACAACTTGGTTTTGCTCGTCGCGTATCCACGTTTCAAACGTTCGGCTGCTTTCCGTCAGGACGATAACGCGCGCGCCAAAGCCTATTTTGTTGTAGGCGCTACGAACGCCCGTGCAGCGCCCGTAGGCCAAACAAATGCCGTTGAGGTAGCCAACGTAGTCGTTGTCGTGATCGTGCCCCACAAAGGCGCCCATCACGTCGCCGCTTTCGACCATGGCGGCAAACATGCCGGTGTTCAGGATGCCGGGGCACTCCTTTTCCTCGCGAACGCCCACCACCGGCGCGCGGACAACGTAATTCTTGGTGGAGTCGTGCAGCAGCGTGTATTCGTGCAGCGGGATGTGGAAAAAGGCCAGCGCAGGGTAGGGTTTTCCGCCGTTGGCCCGGGTGGCGGCGCGGCTGCTCTTGCGGTACCACGCTACTTGGTCAAACCCCAGCCAATCGAAGCCTTTTTGCTCCCCCACTCGGTTGTAGGCGTTGGAGTCGAAAAAGTACAGCAGGGTGCTTGTTTTGCCTGCGCTGTCGGCTACCTTCAGCACGTAGCTGCCCGTTCCCTTCAGCTTGTCCTCCCCCTTTTGCGAGAGCGCGTAGGGCTTTGTGGTGATGTAGTCGAAGATTTGCTCGCGCGTCCAGTCGTGCTCTTCGTCGTGGTTGCCCAGCACAACGGCGTGGGGCAGCCGACGCTCAACAACAACGTCCAGCACCTCGTCCCACCCCTGCTGCTGCGGCGCGCAGACAACAATATCGCCGGTGAAGACAACCAAATCCGGACGCTCGGCGTCTAATATCCGCTTCATCATTTGGATGGCCTCCGCGGAGCCTTCCGTTCCCGTTTTGTAGTGAATGTCGGTAAGCTGCACAATCTTGAATTTCCCCTCCTTATCGAAGCTCAAATGCTTCTTCTGCTCGGAGCTGCACCCGAACGTTAATATGGCTAACAAGCCTGCAATAAATTTTCTCATGCCGATTATTTTTATAAAATTAAACATATATTTACTTTAGCCACCACGTTTTTTGGTTGATTTTGTCGTTTCCCTCCCCAAACTGCTTTTTGATGGCGTCGGTCACGTTTTTAGCGTTGTAGTCGTACTCCGATTGGGGGTACATCCACCGGAACGGCAGCTCCACGCCTGCGGGGCGGCGATATTCGGGGTAACCCGTCCGGAGAGCGTCGAAAAAGGGCGTCCACTTTCCTTGCAAAAACGACTGGAAGTACTTTTGGAGGATGATGGCTTCGATTTTTTCCGTCGTCGTCGTTTTTTGCGACAGATCGTTTACGGTTTCCGACAGGTAAGCCTCCGCCGCCGCTTCGCTCACGTACTGCCCCAAGCCTTTGGCGTAGGTTTCGTAGAACTTAAACGAGGCCTTCACCCCATTTTGGTAGTAGGCGTTCGCATCTTCGCTTATCCACCCCCGCACCGCCGCTTCGGCCAGCATGAGCTGCAGCTCGGAGTAGCCCAGCAGCACAGACGGCTCGCAGGTGGGATCTTGGTAGTAGCGCTCCAGCACCTTGGATACTTTTCCCTCGGTTGCCTTTTGGTTCACCATGCCGTATGGCGCCGCCGGATCGCCGCCCTCGTAAGCCGTGAAGTCGTTCAGCGCTTTTCCGGCCTCCTTAGCGTCTTTGGTCTGCGTGCAGAAAATAAACAAGCGGGGGTCTTTGTGCTCCTGCAGCCGCCGGATGAACGTAGAGTCGATGTACATTCCCGAGCCGTAGTCGCTTGAGTTAAACTCCGGATAGCGGTTTCCCTCCTGATCTACGTAAACCACCTGCCCGTTGTCCTGAATGCCCTGCATAAGCGGTTCGCTTTGCACAATCGCGGCAAAGCGGCTTTTGACGTCCAAGTCCGCATCGGCTTCTTTTTGCGACAAAGATAGCAATATTTTCAAACGAAAAACATTTACCAGCTTTCGCCACTGGTCGGTTGAGCCGCTATAGATAATATCGCCGCGGATAATCGTATTTTCGCCTTTCAGCAGCTCGTTGGCCTCCTCCAGCTCCTGCAGAACGCCGGCAAAGACCGCCTTTTGGTCGTCGTACGCCGGCGTGTAAATCCCGTCGGACTCCCCCTTCAGGGCTTCGGAGTAGGGGATGTCGCCAAACTGTAGCGCCATGCAGTAGAGGTAGTGGGCGCGAAAAAACTTGCCCAGCGCAACGTAGCAGGGTTCTTCCACCCGCTCGGCCTCCTCCATCATTTTTTGCACGTTGCGCATGTCGAGGAAAGAGAAGTCGCCGCGCGTCCACTTGTAGTACTGCCCGCTACTTTCGCCGTCGGTTTTCACCAGCATTTTGTTGACGTAAAGGGGCTCTCTCCCCTGAAAGGAGCGGAAAGCGTCCCACTCTATCTGGGTGAGCAGCAGCTGCGGGTGGGTTTCGCGGGGGCTGTTGGGGTTTTCGTTAATTTCGTCGAACTTTTGGCAGGAGGTCAGCCCGCAGCAGAGCGCGATAAGGATAAAGTATGCACGTTTCATAATGGGTATATTTTTATATTTTAACGTTATTTTATAGCTTAACATTAAGAGAAATGCCAACGTAGCGTGCGGCCGGATCCTGCAAGTTGTCGTCGTCGCCGTAGTCAGGGTCAACGTAGGGCGCCTTTTTCCACATCAGCAGGTTGTAGCCGAAGAGGGATACGTCGCACGACTTTACTTTTCCGAGGTCAACCAGCTTTGTCAGGTCGTAGCCTACGGAGAGCCGCCTGAGCTTAAAGAAGGAGCGGTCGAATACGTTGGCAAACTGCTCGCTCTCCTCCTCCGTCACCCTTGCCTGATAGGGGTATATCTGGCACCATGTTTGCCAGCTAACGGCGTCGGTGTTTGTCCGGTAGGTGCGGGTGTCGGAGATAATGTTGCCCTCCACGTCCCGACTCACATCTCCGCCGGTTACGATTACGCCGGCGGGCACGTACACGGGTTTTCCGGCGGCGTATTCGGCGTCGCGGTACTCCACGGAGCTGGGGTGCTTTCCTCCCCACCACATTTTTTCCACCGTTCGCGACCACATCAGCCCGCCCCACGCGCCGTCTACATCGACGTCTACCTTAAAATCTTTTACGCTGAAGCTGTTGTGCAGCCCCAGCCGCCACGAGGGGTCAACGTGCCCCAGCTTGGCTTGATAGGGGTCTTTGATGGGCAGCAGGTTGTTTGCGTCGAGTATCAGCTGCCCGTCGGCGCTTTTTTGCCAAACGGTGCTCACGTAGGTGTCTGCGCGGTCGCCCACCTTCAGGTTGTTGTAGGTTGCCTGAGAGCCGTATATTTTTGTCAGCGTTTTGACGGAGCGGCTCCAGCTGGCCGAAACATCCCACTTGAGCAGCCTGCCGGACACGGGGCGCGCGCCCAGCACCACCTCGCAGCCGTTTGTGGTATACTCGTTTCCGTTCACCTTTCGGCTGTTAAACCCCGAGGCCTCGGAGACGTTGAGGTTAATGAGCTGGTTTTCGTCCAGCATGTGGTAGTAAGCCACCTCGAGCGAGAGCTTGTTGCGGAGGAAAGCGGTGGAGAGCCCCAGCTCGTAGGAGGTGGATTTTTCGGGCATTACGTCCGGATTGACGATGGCGTCCGGATAGCTCACGGAGGGCGTAGCGCCGTAGGTCACGCCCTTGCTGTAGGTGGCGTAGGCGCTGTAGGGCTCCAAATCGTTGGACACCTGCGCCCACGAGCCGTAGAGCTTGAGGAAGTCAACGGCCTTGGGCAGCGTGAGGTACTCCGAAACCATGGTGCTGAGCGCCACCGAGGGGTAAAAGTACGACCGGTTGGAGGTCGGAAGCGTGGAAGACCAGTCGTTGCGGGCGGTTACGTTGAGGAACACGGCGTCGTAGAAGTCTACGTTGGCCGTTCCGTAAACGCTGCGGATTTCTTTCCCGTAGTAGCTGTTGGAGGCCATAACAGGCCCCTGCGTATTGTTGAGGCTGTAGAGGAAGGGCGACACCAGCCCGTCGGTAGATTGGTACTCCTCGCGGTTGTTCCTGCTAAAAAGGGCGGCTCCGGCGTTTACCGAAAGGTTGACCCTCGTCCCCAAGTCCCGAAAGTACGAAGCCAGCACATCCGCGTCAAAGTTTTGCGCGCCGCGGTTCCATGTTTTGAAATCGCCGTTGCGGGAGTCCCCGTAGTTCATGTAAGATTTGGGGCTTTTCATGTCCTCGTATGTTTGGGTTTTGTGCAGCGCCAAGCGCCCCTGAACGGAGAGGCTCGGCAGGATTTGCCAGTGGAGGCGCGTTTTGCCGTCGAGCACGTTCAGGTCTTTTTTCTGCTCCAGCTCGTAGGCGGCAAAGTAGGGGTTGTTGTACCACGCATAGTTGTAGTTTGCCTGCCGGTACCCGTCCTGCCCGGGCACGTAGAAGTGCTTGGCCAGCTCCTGCCCGTTTACGTCGGCGCTCATCCAGATAAGGATGGTGTAGATGTGGTTTTTGGGGCCGTAGCCGTAGCGCGGGTAGTTGGGCGAGTAAACTCTGCTGTACGACAGGGACGCGTCGAGCTGTAGATTTTTGGCGATATCCACGGAGGAGCTAAAGCTCAGGCCACCGGTGGACAGGGAGGTGTTGGGCACCTGCCCCTGCTGGTAGGCATACTTTCCGGAGGCGTAGTAGCGCGCCTTTTCGCCCTTGTAGGCGATGGAAAAGTTGTTGCTGGTCACGGCGCCCATTCGGAGAAAATCCTCAAGGTTGTCGTGCGCCACCCAGTCGATGGGGACGCGCTCGTAGAGCGATTTGTCGTCGTAGATGGTTCCGGCCACGTCTCCCCACCAGCTGATAACCTCACCGGTTTGCTTGTTTCGGATGGGGCTGTTCCACTGCGGGATTTTGACGCCGGTGTTGAGCTTTGGCCCCCACGTCATGTCGCCGTCCGAAATTCCGCCGTCGGCGCCGTCCCAAAACTCGTACTTCCCGTTTGAGCCGCTTCCGTACTCCTTTTGGGATTCCGGAAAGACCGTAAACCCTGCCGTAACCATGTTTTGGGTGGAGATGGAAACCTCCAGCCCCTCCTTTTTGGCCGTTTTGGAGACGAGGAGGATGGCTCCGTTCTTTCCCCTCGACCCGTAGAGCGCCGAGGCGGTGGGACCTTTCAGCACGTTGATGCTTTCGATGTCGTCGCCGTTGACGTCAAAGAAGTCCGTTTCCAGCGGAATGCCGTCCAGCACAATCAGCGGCGTTTTTCCGCGCAGCGAAATTTGCGGCGCCTGAAAGATGCCCGTCAGGTTGTTGACCGTGAGGCCGGCAATCTGTCCGGACAGGGCGTTGCCGATGTTCATCGTTTGCGACTCCAGCAGCGCCTCGTTGGCGACCTGCTGCGTGGTGTAGCCCAGCTTTTTCTTCTGCTGCCTGATGCCGATGGCCGTAACCACCACCTCGTCGAGCTTTTGGTCTTCCTCCTTTAGCGTAACGTTGAGCACGGGCTGCTCCCCCACCGGATGCTCCTGCGCAACAAAACCGATGAACGAAAAGACAAGCGTTTGCCCCTTGGAGGCGCTTATGGCAAAGCTCCCCTCAAAATCCGTGAGCGCGCCGATTGGGGTGCTCTTCACGTGCACGTTCACGCCCGCCAGCGGCTCCCCTTTGGCGTCAAAAACTTTTCCCCTCAGCTCGACAGGCTGGGCGCACAGCGCGCCATGGAATAGCATGAGCGCAATTCCTAAAAATGTAAATAGTGATTTCATGGATGGATTGTTAATTTTGCGTTAAATGAATTATAGGCGGGTGATTTTTACTTGCTTAAACAGGTTGATTTGCTGCGCCGCGTTGCCCTTTGCCTTGCTGAGCAGGGTTTCGAAGCTGTAGGTGTCCGGCTCGTCCACGGCGGCGATGGCGACCTCCAGCACAAACGCCAGCTCGCCTGCGGCCTGCTGCACGGTCAGGTTACCCTTTTTGATTTCCTTTTTGAGGTGCTTTTCCACCTTGCGCGCCGCGTGGTAGATATTCGGCTTGCGGATGATGGTGCGCATTGTCGGGTCGCCCAGCACAACCTCCTCCCGATGGATGTAGTACTGCTCCACCAGAGCTTTCAGGCAGGCCACGCGCTGCCCAAAATCCTCCTCCTCAGCGTATGGGAGCTGCGACACGCTGAACGAATCCGGCACGGTTGAGTAAAACTCCCACCGGCAGGCGGCTTTTGCCTCCGCCTTCACCGCCGACGCCCCACCCGTACCCCACGCCTCCTTGGTGTGGGACGCAAGGAGACTTTGCGAAAACGCGCTGCTCATGCTAATGCATGCGGTTAGCGCTGATACATAAAGTTTCATTCTTTTCATCTTTTGTTCATCTTTAAATTATTTTTTCAGCCGCAAAGGTAT
>JAITQP010000202.1 GCA_031288885.1 Prevotellaceae bacterium
CACTTGGGGGGACGCGGGCACATCATAGAGCTGGTGCGCATCTTTGAGCAGGCAAACCCCGCGCTCCCCATGCGCGTTGACCACGGAAAGCTCATGCTGGACGACGTAAAGAACAACCGCTTCAACCCCGGCTACTCTTTCTTGGGGCGCATGTTTGCCCTTGCGCAGGTGGACGGAATACTGTCCACCGTGAGGGATGAAATGAGCAAGGGGAGTTCTAAATGAAGTGGGTAATTGAGCTTGTCGAATTGTGAGGGGATTGGCCGGCGCGTCCACTCTGCCACGCTTTGCGCCACTAATCACTAATAGCTAATCACTAATCACTAACACCCATGCCATCTTCCATTTTTTCCATTACCACCGACGACGAGTTTGAGCAGGCGTGCCTCAGCGTCTTTTACCGGCAGGCGCAGGCGTGCGAGCCGTATGGCCGCTACCTTTCGTACTTGGGCGTGCGGGCGGAAGACGTGCGTAGCGTAGCGCAAATTCCCTTTTTGCCCATCGAATTTTTCAAAACGGAGCGTGTTGTCTGCGGAAGCGCAAGCGAGCAGGTCATCTTCACCAGCAGCGGCACCACCGGAGCGGACACAAGCCGCCACTACGTAACCGACGTGCTGCTGTACGAGGAGTCCTTTTTGCGCGGCTTTGAGCACTTTTACGGCCACCCGCAAAAGTACTGCATCCTTGCGCTGCTGCCGGTTTACGCCGAGCGGCAAGGCTCGTCGCTGGTGTACATGGTAGAGCGGCTGATGCGGCAAAGCGCGCATCCGCTGGGGGGATTTTTTCTCCACAACCACGACGAGCTGGCCAAGCGGCTTGAGCTCCTGCACCGGCAGCAGCAGCAGGTTATGCTCATTGGGGTGAGCTTTGCCCTGCTGGACTTGGCGGAGCGCTACCAATTCCGGTTTCCCAACCTCATTGTCATGGAAACGGGCGGCATGAAAGGGCGGCGGCGGGAGCTGCCGCGCGAGGAGCTGCACCGGAGCTTGTGCAGCAGCTTTGGCGTAGAGCTCATACACTCGGAGTACGGCATGACGGAGCTGCTGTCGCAGGCCTACTCGCGCGGCGGCGGGCGTTTCTCCACGCCCCCGTGGATGCGCGTCGCGCTGCGCGACCTCCACAACCCCTTTGCTCCGGCGGCCGCCGCGACCTCCGGCGGAATTAACGTCATCGACCTCGCCAACCAAAGCTCGTGCGCATTCATCGAAACGCAGGACTTGGGGAGAATGACCCCCGACGGTACCTTTGAGGTGCTGGGACGCATTGACCACGCCATGCCGCGTGGATGCAACATGCTGATATGAAAATAATGATTAATGGTTAATGATTAATGATTAATGGCGCTCTTTGATATTAATCATTAATCATTAACCATTAATCATTAACACCCCTCCTTATCGCTGCACTCCTCAAGGTTTGACTCCACCTCAACGGTGGAGTGCTGTATGCCCAGCTGCTCCACGCCTGCGCGAATATCGGCTTTGATGCGCGAGATCTCCGCCAGCGACGCCTCGCTGTGGAGCACAACGTGGCACGTAAGCGCAGCCTGCGTGGTGCTTAGCCCCCAGATGTGGAGGTGGTGAATACCGATAACCCCCTGCACGCCCACTATTTTTTCCCTCACCTCGCCCACGCTAATGTTCTGCGGAACGCCGTCGAGGCTGAGGCGCACGGTATCCTTCAGCAGCGACCACGTGCCCACAAAGATGATGACGGCAACCGCAATGCTTATCACGCTATCGAGCCAGTACCACGCGGTGAACGTTATCGCAACGCCCGCCACCACTACTCCCACCGACACCAGCGCATCGGCAACGAGGTGCAGGTAGGCGCCCTTTACGTTCAAATCCTTGTCCTTGTCGCGGAAAAACAGCAGCGCGGTAACGGCGTTAATCACAATCCCCACGCCGGCTACCACCGCCACCACGCCGCCCTCCACCGGCACGGGGGTAAGGATGCGCTCCACCGCCTCGTAGGCGATACCGCCAACGGCGGCCAGCAGGATCACCGCGTTGACGAGCGCCGCCAGAATGGTGGCCTTTTTGTAGCCGTAGGTGTACTGCGCCCTTGGCTTGGCGGCCGCCAGCTTCAGCGCGAGCAGCGCAATGATGAGGCTGGCCACGTCGGCAAGGTTGTGGCCGGCGTCGGTGAGCAGCGCCAGCGACCCTGTGATGAAGCCCGCCGAGGCTTCTATCACCACAAATATAACGTTGAGCGCAATGCCGATGGCAAACGCACGGCTCGTGCGCGCCATGTCGAGGCTGTGGTGGTGGTGGCCATGCCCGTGGTCGTGGTCGTGATGGGAAGAATGAGAATGCTGATGTGCCATTTTGGAGCTGTGATTTTTATCGGTTATACAAAGCTTAGCGTAAAGGTACGAAATTCTTTTGCTGCATCAGCCGCTATTCACCAAAAATCTCACGAAAATGGCTTGGGAAAGGGGGATAATCCGTAGAAAACAGCTACCTTTGCAGCTGCAAAACAAAATGCAGGACAAATGCCTGAAGACGCCAAAAAACTCACTGAGCAGCAAGCGGTGCAACTTATTGCCGCCATGGAGCAGCACGCCGCAAAAACCCCCGTGCTGGAGCTTACGCCCGAGAATTGGGAAGCGGAGTTTGGCAAGGACGGTAAAGTGCAAACGCCCATTGGGGAAGTTAAGATGGGCGAACACCAATACCTCAAAATGCAGGCAAAAGGCAGAGGCGCGGAGCTTGGAATGGTAAAACCAACACTCACAGTGCCGGATGCGATTATTGAAGAGTATGACCTGCAAGAAGATGCTGAGAGAAATACAAAATTATTGTTTGTAAAAACTTTTATAGATAATAAGGGAGGAAAATACTCTCATTTTGAATCGGTAACGATAAAGAAAGACGGGTTGGAAGTTTCTATAAGCAGCCATATTGTAAGCAAAAAGGCAATGCTTCGTAAGCTAACTAACGGAAACATTGCCCTCATAAAACCTGTAATTGAATCCAATATCTCTGAATGGCACTTAGATAAAAACCAAAATGGTTTGCCGGACCTTGTTCCTTCGCAAGAATCAACTACATCTGACAACAAAGGTACAAAAATTTCCGAAACCACCAAAAAAATATGAAAATGGTTTGGGAAAGGGGAATAATCTGTAGAAAACGGCTACCTTTGCAGCTGCAAAACAAAATGCAGGACAAATGCCTGAAGACGCCAGAAAACTCACTGAGCAGCAAGCGGTACAGCTTATTGCCGCCATGGAGCAGCACGCCGCAGAAGCCCCCGTGCTGGAGCTTACGCCCGAGAACTGGGAGGCGGAGTTTGGCAAGGACGGCAAAGTGCAAACGCCCATCGGGGAGGTTAAGATGGGAGAGCACCAGCAGGCAAAGTTAACTCTGAGAAATCGCACGGATGAGTTTGGGATGATAAAACCTACGCTCGCTAACCCTGATGTTGTTGTTGAAAAATATGCCCCGCATAAAAACTCGGAGCGCGATACAAAGTTGCTATTTATCAAGACGTTTATGGATGGAAGAGGTGAAAAATACACCCATTTTGAGAGCATAACGGTAAAAAAGGACGGATTAGAAGTATCTATCAGTAGCCATATCGCAGAAAAAAAGGCAGTAGCCAAAGAGTTAACTCTTGGTACTACTGCCTACTTTCGCTCAGAATTAAATTCCAACAGCTCTGAATTGTACTTAGCTGAAAACCAAAATAAAAATAATGGTCTGCCGAACCTTGTTTCTACGCAAGAAGATAATCCATCACCGAAAGACAAAGGTACAAAAATCCCCGAAACCACCAAAAACAATACGAAAAATCCCACGCGGTAAATTTTTCCAGCATTTTGCGCGTTGAAAAAATATTTTTACCTTTGCAGCTGAACACATAAAAAAAAATTTGTGCCTATGACATATACAGCGCGGTAATACGCGCACACTTTTAAGACATATTTTAGAAGCATTGTGCTTTTATTCTTCGATATTTAAAGAATGTGGCAATTCAATAATGAGTTACGAAGAAATAAGTTGCAATGTTCACGCGTGAGCGTGAACTTGACTTATTCCTTGTAACTCTGGTGATGCCACATACCATTAAATATCGGGAAACAGTCAAGTTCCACGCTTTTTTTATGTCCATACGTGGACGCCCAACCACCCAATTGGGCAGAGGAGCAGAAACCTCTCAAAACAACGGGCGGACTACTTCCCACGAAAAGCCTTTAGAGTAGAGGGAAAAACAATTTCAATTTCAAAAAAATGAAGCAGAATTACAAGATTTCTTTGTGTGCTTTGCTGCTCGTTGGGGCAACAGGCATGATGACAATCGGCGCGCTGGGCGCCGATAAGCCCAAGCTGGCCGTGCTGGTGGTAGGCATGGGAAGCGCCGCCAAGAGCGACGACTTTGCCGTCCGGCTGGGCAGCGACCTTAACCGAGACGGCAAGTACGAGCTGGTAACCAAGGACAACTCCGCCGTGGCGGACAAGTTGACCGCGCTGCGCGCCCAGACCACACCGGTGGACACCACCGGCCTTGCGGCGTGGGGAAAGGCCAACGGGATAGACTTCGTGCAGCTGGTGGTGCAAACCCCGGATTATGGCGGGATGAAAACCTCCCGGATGGCGCAGCTGGTGGACTGCAACACCGGAAAACTCTCTGAACGAGATACGTACAGCATGTTCTTCACCCCCAAAGGGATTGCCGCCAATGCAGTGATAGAGCTGGTGCCGGTTGCCGGCGGGGTGTTTGAGATGGGGTGCAAGGAGGGCAGGGACGACAAGGACGGCAATTGCAGCAGCGATGAGTTGCTGCACATGGTAAGGGTGAACGACTTTCACATTGGGAAGTACGTGATAACTCAGGCGCAGTGGAGGGCGATGATGGGGTCGCTGCCCAGCGGCTTTACCAGCAACCCCACCTACTTGGGCGATAATAAGCCGATAATTTTCGTGAGCTATGACAGCATAGTGAGCAAAACCGGATTTCTTGCAAGGCTGAACAAACTTACAGGGAAAAACTACCGCTTACCTACGGAGGCGGAGTGGGAGTACGCGGCGCGGGGGTGCGATAGTGGGAAGTGCGAGAACTACCAGTACAGCGGGAGCGACGACATTGAGGAGGTAGCCCACTACAGCCAATATGCATCAATCGGCCCAACAACCGTAGGCACAAAAAAACCCAACAGGTTGGGCATTTACGACATGAGCGGCAACGCTTGGGAGTGGTGCCGCGACTGGTATAACATCAGCTACTATACAACCGCCAACAACCCTTTAGATAACCCTGAGGACACAACACCCGCCTCTCACCGCGTGATGCGTGGCGGTGGCTGGACCAGCTACGCGACCGAATGCCGCACTGCCAGTCGCCGCCGCGACTCGCCCTACATCGGCAGCATCGGCCACAGCTTCCGCGTGGTTTTACCTGCGCAGTAGCTTCCATCTCCTCATCCTACAAAAACATCACGTTCCGGCACAGAGGCTAACCTGCGCCGGAACATGATGTTTTTATATGTGTAAATGACATTGTTGCAACGGCGCTCAGCTGATTATGAAAGCGTCAGCCACATTCCGTT
>JAITQP010000213.1 GCA_031288885.1 Prevotellaceae bacterium
AGAGCTCGCTTGCCCTGCACGTAAACAAGCTGGCGTAAGCCTCCGCAGGCGCCTCACTTAAAGCGTTAGCTCGTCATTGCCTTACCTTTTGCAATGACGAGCTAACGCTGTTTTTTTTCCTCGCTTTGCGCAAATTCCCCGTAGGGGATTAATAAAAGGGAGATGCTATTGAAGCCCTACGAACTCATATAAAGTCCAATAGATTTTTCAAATAACGACTTATAGGGTACTACATGCGGCATGGTTTTAGCACGCTTTGCGTCATTGCGAGCGTATCGAAGCAATCCAGCGACGCACGCTTTGCGTTGCCTTGCCCGTATTTCTGGATTGCTTCGCTACGCTTACAATGACGAAATTGCATTAGGCATATTATTAGCACATTACAAATTTCGCTTTCCCATTTTTTTTCCATGCATGGAATCGGGTCTCGCAATGACGCGAGGCGTGCAATGGCGCAAAGCGTGCGGGAACGGCTGTTTGCGGGGAGATTCCTCCGCTGCGCGCGCTCGTACCTCGCGCGCTCCGGTCGGAATGACGGGCAGAGGAGGGGGGAGAGAAAGACGCGAAGCGTGCGGGGACGGCGGTCGCACGCTTCGCGTCCCTTTTCCCCCCTCGTCGCCTGTCATTCCGAGCGCAGCGAGGAATCTCCTCGAAAACCGCCGTCCCGTGTGCACGTGTTGCGCCATTCCGAGCGGCGCAACGCGTGCGGCGACGGCAATATGCGAGGAGATTCCTCCACTCCGCGCGCTCGTACCTCGCGCGCTCCGGTCGGAATGACGGCAGGGGCGGGCGTCGCTGCAGCGGTGGGCGTCGCTGCAGAGGCGGGCGTTGCTGCAGCGGTGAGCGTCGCTGCAGAGGTGAGCGTCGTTGCAGCGGCGGGCGTTGCTGCAGTAACGTCAACCTGAAGTTCAAAATCGGAAGCACGAAATCGGAAATTCGAAATCTGCAGCTTCTTTACCCATAAAAGTTCTGCTGCGTCAGCTTTTCAAACGCCTTGCTCCATGCGTCGGAGTCTTGGGGCGTGTAGGTTTCGGGCTGCACGGAGGCGCGTATCACCTCGCGGGCTTCGTCCGCCGACTTCACGCAGCCTGCCGCCATAGCCTGCACCATGATGTTGCCGATGGCCGTTGCCTCCGAGGGGCCGGCCACCACCGGCAGGCCGATGGCGTTTGCCGTGAGCTGGTTGAGCAGCGCGTTTTTTGCGCCGCCGCCTATCACGTGCAGCCGCGCTATGGGGTGCGGGGCAAAGCCTTTCAGCATGTCCAGCGTGTAGCGGTACTTCATGGCCAAGCTGTCGAAGATGCAGCGCACAAACTCTGCGTCGGAGACCGGCGCGGGCTGCCCCTTGCCGGCGCAGTGCGCGGCGATGGCCTCCGTCATGCTCAGCGGGTTGGCAAACTCGGGGGCGTCGGGGTCTACAAAGAAGCGGAAGGGCTGCTCGGCTTTAGCCATATCCACCATTTCGGGGTAGGCGTACTCCCTGCGGCTTGCCCACTCTGCCTTGCAGCGCTCCAGCAGCCACATGCCCGTGATGTTCTTCAAAAAGCGGGTGGAGCCGCCCACGCCGCCCTCGTTGGTGAAGTTCAGCTGGTACGACCTGTCGCTTATGATGGGCTCGTCGCACTCAATGCCCATGAGCGACCACGTGCCGGAGCTCAGGTAGGCAAAATTCTTGTCCGGCGACGGCACGGCAAACACGGCGGAGGCGGTGTCGTGCGTCCCCACGGCCACCACCGGAATGGGGGCGATGCCCGTCAGCAGGGTGTTGCGATCTTTTATGTCGCCTATCACCTCGCCGGGCATGACGATCGGCTGCATGATGTCCACCGGAATGCCCAGCGCGCCGAAGAGCTTCTCCTCCCACGCCATGGTGCGCGGGTTGAACAGCTGCGACGTGGTGGCCAGCGTAAACTCGTTGCGCTGCTTCTTGGTCAGGACGTACGCCAGCATGTCCGGAATAAAGAGCAAGCTGTGCGTTGCCTCAATCAGCGTGGGGGAGGATTGCTTAAGCGCAAAAAGCTGGTAGAGGGAGTTGAAGCTCATCACCTGAATGCCGGTGGCGTTGTACACCTCGCGGCGCGGCACGAGCTCAAAGAATTTTTCGGGCATACCGTTGGTGTACGGGTCGCGGTAGGAGTAGGGGAGGGTTAGCAGCTTGCCGCTCTTGCCGAACAGCCCAAAGTCCACCCCCCACGAGTCGATGCCCACCGAGCTTGGCGTGATTTTGGCGTCGGCGCAGGCGCGGAAGCCCGCGCTGACGTCGGTGGACAGCGTCAGCACATCCCAGTAGAGGTGCGGGTCATTTTCATCTATGCGGTTGTCCTTGTCTAAGCTGCGGACAGGCCCGTTGGGAAAGCGCGTAAGCTCCTGCATTTGCAGCTTGCCGTCCTTCAGCGTGCCTACAATGCTGCGCCCGCTCGTGGCGCCCAAGTCGAAGGCTAAGAATGAGTGCTCTTTCATACTTTCTACGTTTAAGTGAGTAAATGGTAAATTTTTCAGCGGCTAAGGTAAGGAAAATTTGGATAGCTGGTGCCGAGGGGAGGGTTTTATTGTA
>JAITQP010000282.1 GCA_031288885.1 Prevotellaceae bacterium
CGCGCCGCGTGGATTACAAAGTATTGCTCCATGCCTATCAGCTGCTCAACGCCCTTCAGGCGGGTGGACGCATCTATCATGTAGTGCTTTGCGCTGTTACATGGCCCTGCTATGTTAAAGTATTTCATGGTTTGATGAAGTTTGCTATGCTGCAAAGATACGTTTTTTGCGCGTAAATCAAATACATCTAACGGCATCCACCGAATAAAAAGCTGGAAATTTCGCTCCCCAAAAAAAATTAGCCGAAAAATCAACGGAGAATTGGAAAATCAAAGCCGATTTTGTACATTTGTCCCGCTTTTGGTTTTAATCGTAAATCCCGCACTCGTTGCTTGTTGTAGAGAAATATTTCCCAAACCTTGCGCCAGACCGGCGGCTGCTGCTACGGCAGCTGGAGCCGCTGTACCGCCGCTGGAACGAGCGCATCAACCTTATTTCGCGCAAGGACATTGACCAGCTCTACGAGCGGCACGTGCTGCATTCGCTCGCCATTGCCAAGGTGGCGCAACTTGCCGACGGGGCAACAGCGCTGGACGTAGGCACAGGCGGCGGGTTTCCCGGCATACCGCTTGCCATCATGTTTCCGCAGTGCCGCTTCACGCTGGTGGATTCGGTTGGAAAAAAGGTAATGGCAGTGAGGCAAATCGCCGACGAGCTGAAGCTACGCAACGTACAAACCGTACAGGCGCGGGTTGAGGCGCTGCCGCAAAAGTTTGACTTTGTGGTGAGCCGCGCGGTTGCGGACTTGTCCACCTTTGTGGGGTGGACGTGGGACAAAATCATCGCCGGCAGCCGCAGCTCCATCCCCAACGGCATACTCTACCTCAAGGGCGGCGACCTGAGCGAGGAGCTGAGCGGAATACCGCAAAAAGCCAGCGTTATTGCAATCTCGGATTTTTTTAGTGAAGCATTTTTTGAAACAAAAAAGGTTGTGTACGTACGGAAGACCTGAAAAAGTAATCCATAAAATTTAGCTAACTGTAAAATGAATTTGTATCCGCTAAAGTTTAAGCCAATTTTTAAGGAAATTGTGTGGGGAGGCAACCGGCTTCACACCATCCTCAACAAGCATGTGGCTGCCGACAAGAATATCGGCGAGTGCTGGGAGCTGTCGGGCGTAAAGGGCAACCTCTCGGTGGTGAGCAACGGGTACCTCAAGGGCAACAACATTGAGGAGCTGATTGAGGTGTACATGGGCGAGCTGGTGGGCGACAAGGTGTATGAGCAGTTTGGCGTGGAGTTCCCGCTGCTCATCAAGTTTATTGACGCCAACGAGCCGCTGTCCGTGCAGGTGCACCCCGACGACGCCACCGCTGCCCAGCGCCATCACGCCTACGGCAAAACCGAAATGTGGCACGTGCTCGACGCCGAGCCCAACGCCGAGCTCATTGTAGGCTTCCGAAAGGAAACCAACCTCTCCGAAATGCTGGAGCACATCAACGGCAACACCCTGAAGGACATTCTCAACGTAGAGCAGGTGAAGGCGGGGGAGTCCTACTTTATTCCGGCAGGCTGCATCCACGCCATTGGCAAGGGGCTGCTGATTGCCGAAATTCAGCAAACCTCGGACATCACCTACCGCGTGTACGACTGGGGGCGCAACCTGCCCAACCGTCCGCTGCACATCGACTTGGCGATGGACGTTATCTGCTACCACGCGGCGCAGGGGCACAAGGTCGCGCCGCCGCAGGCGCTCAACCAGCCGGCGCTGCTCGCCTCCTGCCCCTACTTCACCACCAACCAGCTGACGCTAACCCAGAGCATACGCCGCTGCCACGGGGAGCTGGATTCGTTTGTGGTGTACATCTGCACCGGCGGGGCGGCGACGGTCAGCTGCGGCGGGCAGTCCGAAAGCGTGAGCAAGGGCGAAACCCTGCTCATCCCCGCTTCGCTTGTTAGCGAGGTGCTGATTGAGCCGCAAACGCAGGCGGAGCTGCTCGAAACGTTTGTAAGCTAAAGGTGTTTAACTAAAAACAACGAAGCACCTTTTTTAAGCTGATAAAATTACGAGTATATTTACCGATTAAAAATTAGACGTAAAACAACGTGAAAGTTGAATGGACGAAGCTCTCACCAAAACATGCGCTGATTGGTAGTAATCATGTTGTTGTTTTATATTGAAATATTCTGTACTTTTACAATCATAGGTATCTATGTGAATGGCAAGCATTTTAAATGAATACATATTAAAACGTTGGGGAGTAGTTGAGCTCAAGGCTGAGCTCAAAGATTTGATAAATCAATACAACAAGCTGACAAAGCGTAACCTTTTTGTTTATGCTGCCGATTTTAACAAGGGACGTCGTGGTATTGATGTGAGCCTTATGCAGGATGATTTCTATACTATTCAAGATATTTTACGAGAGTCTGACAAGACGCAAGTTGACGTTTATCTTGAGACTCCGGGCGGTAGCGGTGAGGCGGCTGAAGAAATTGCAAAGTTTTTACGGAAGAAATTTCATGAAGTCAACTTCGTCATTGCAGGTGAAGCAAAAAGTGCAGGAACTATTTTAGCATTGTCGGGAGACAATATTTATATGTGCGAAACGGGAAGTTTAGGCCCCATTGATGCACAAATACGAATAGGACGCTCGGTCGTTTCTGCACACGATTATAAAGCATGGGTCGATGAAAAAAGAGTTGAAGCCACCCATACAGGAAAGTTAAATCCTTTTGATGCTATTATGATAGCGCAAATATCACCCGGCGAGATTTATGGCGTTGTCAATTCTTTGGAATTTGCCAAAGATCTTGTAAAAGGGTGGTTAGAAAAGTATAAATTCAAAAATTGGACGGAAACCCAAGCAACACATAGGAAGGTTACGGCTGACATGAGAAAGCGAAGAGCCGAAGAAGTTGCGGATAAATTGTGCGACCACATGAGCTGGCGTACTCATGGCAGGTCGTTAAAAATAGAGGATTTGAAAGATGTATTGCTGATTGAGAATATAGATGATAATAAGCAACTTGCTAACATTGTCTATCGCATCAAGACAATTATCAGGTTGATTTTTGATACTTCGACAGATTATAAGCTATACTTCTGGGAAAATTTTCAAATGGCAAGAACGGCCACTATGACAAACACAAATCTGCCGATGCCAGCGCCAATGCCTACTCCCAATAAAGAAAACACTATAGAACAAGTTATCCTCAACGTTGTGTGCCCTAAATGTGGGAAGAAGCATAAAGTACAGGCTTATTTTGACATTACAAGTGAAAAAATCAACCGGTTAAAACTCCCTGTAAACAACGAAGTCCATGATAATGATGTTTTAGTATGTAATAATTTAGGGTGCAATTTTACCATAGATTTAAAACCTATTAAGAATCATATGGAAGCACAGTCAGGAAGAAAAATAATTTTTAAATAATGCTATTATGGGAAATGCTGTGGTTTATAAAAAAGAAGCGGATAAAGTAATAGACTTTATTGGCGAAACAAAAGATGGCAAGTACACTACGGAAAAACCTGATTTGACACATATTGTTTACTCAAGAATGGTAGTTCAAGACATAACTGCAACCGACGATTGTTTTGAAGATGTAATCCTCTATGGAGTGTCTTGTTGATTGCTAAATTGAAGTCTAATCATTAACCCCTAAAAAATCATGTACAGCCAAGACCCCCGAACAGTTCTCACGCTTGATGCAGGCGGACAAAGTTTTCGGTTCTCCGCCATGCGCGGAAACACCGAAGTTGTAAAATCGGTAAGGCTAATACCCAACGTTGCCAACCTTGAGCAGTGCCTCAACACGCTGGTGGACGGCTTTACGCAGGTAAGCCGCCAGCTGAGCGAGCCGGCGGTGGCCATCAGCTTTGCCTTCCCGGGCCCGTCCGATTACCCAAATGGCGTTATCGGCGACCTGCCCAACTTTCCGGCCTTTAACGGCGTGCCGCTAAAGGCGTTTCTGGAGCAAAAGTTCGGCTTGCCCGTGTTTATCAATAACGACGGCGACTTGTTTACCTACGGCGAAGCGCTGGCGGGCTTTTTGCCCTACGTCAACCGCCAGCTGGCGGGAAGCGCGCGCAGGTACAAAAATCTGGTGGGCGTTACCTTGGGTACGGGCTTTGGAGGAGGAGTGGTGCGGAGTACAACGCTGCACGTGGGCGACAACGCCTCCGCCGCTGAAATCTGGTGCATGCGCGCCAAAAATCTGCCGGACTGCATCGTGGAGGACACGGTGAACAGCAGCGCCGTGATACGCGTGTACAAGCAGGAAGCCGGCGACGACCAAAACGTATCGTCGCAAGAGGTGTACGACATTGCCAAGGGGAATAAGGCGGGAAACCGCGCCGCCGCGCTGCGCACCTTTGAGATTTTGGGAAATTCGCTGGGCGACGCCCTCGCCAACATTCTCGCGGTGGTGGACGGGCTGGCCGTGGTGGGCGGAGGGATTGCCCAAGCCCACGATTTGTTCATGCCCCACGTCATCGCCGCCATCAACACTACCATTGGTCGCGCCGACGGCAGCCGCGTGCCGCGCACCGTGCTCACCGCCTACAACGTAGAGGATGAGCAGGATTTGGGAAAATTCCTCAAAAGCACATCCTCAAAAGTAACCATCGCCGGAACCGACATAAGCGTGGACTACGACCCCGTAAAAAAGATTGGCGTTGGCGTTACCAAGCTGGGCGACTTGCGCGCCATATCCATCGGGGCGTACAGCTTTGCGCTGCACCGGCTCGACGAGGCGTAGCAGCCTTGCGTTTTTTTACTGTATTTCGTACCATTCATGTATAAATATTTCGCACACCTACTATGGCTGCTTTGCCTGCTGCTGATGCTGGCAGGCTGCAGCGCGCACGCACGCCAAATGCGGCAAACAAAAAAGTACTCCAAGCAAAACGTAAAGCGTCAGGAGGCGCTATCGGACGAGAAGACGGCGGGGCCCGGGGAGCTTAGCAAAAAAGACATCAACTACAAAGATTTGGATAAAATCCGCCACCGCTGCATGTACATCAACAACAAGGGCGAACGCTGCGAGCGCAAGGGTAGCCCAAAGAACGGCTACAAGTACTGCTTTTGGCACACGCCAAAGAGCAAGTACTAACGAGCGCTAAACCCTACTTATACTTTTTCAGTGCCCTGATAAAAATTACCGTCGTAACCACAAATGCGATGAAATCGGCTATGGGCATGCTGCTCCAGACGCCGAGGGTGTGGAAAAAGCGCGGGAGGATGAGCAGGCAGGGCGCCAGAAACAGCAGCTGGCGCGTGAGCGAAAGAAAAATCGCCACCTTGGGCTTCCCGATGGACAGGAAAAAGTTGGAGGCTACCATCTGAAAGCCCACCAGCGGAAAGACGGCAAAAATGACGTGTATCCCCTGCACGGCCGCCTGCGTAAGCTCCGCGTCGGTGGTAAACCAGCTGGCGATGAAGTCGGGAAAGAGCTGGCATACCAGCGTGCCAAACGTGGTAACGCCCACCCCCCACCAGATGGTGAGGCGGGTGACCTTGCTTACGCGGTCAAAGAGGCGCGCGCCGTAGTTGTAGCCCACAATGGGCTGCATCCCTTGGTTAAGCCCCAGCACAATCATCACAAACAGAAAAATGACGCGGTTGACCACCCCGTAGGCGCCAATGGCAACATCGCCGCCGTACTCCTTGAGCGCCTTGTTGATGAGAATGACTATCAGGCAGGCGCAGGCGTTCATCAGGAAGGGCGAGAGGCCAATGGAGAGGATGCCCTTGACCAGCTCGGGCTTCAGCCGGAATATCCCCCGCTGGAAGTGCACCACGCCCGCGGGCTTGGTGAGGTGCACGATTTGCAGGGCGAGCGAAATGGCCTGCGCGATAACGGTTGCCCACGCCGCCCCCTTCACGCCCCACCCAAAGCCAAAAATGAACAGCGGCGCCAGCGCGCAGTTTACGCCCACCGACAGGAGCGTGACGTACATGGCCATGCGCGGGTAGCCCGCCGACCGGATAATGGCGTTGAGCCCAAAGTACATGTGCGTAACCACGTTGCCCAGCAGGATAATGTGCATGAAGTCCCGCGCGTGGGGGATGGTGTTCTCGCTCGCCCCAAAAAAGTAGAGGATGCGATCCAGAAAGGGGAGGCAGAGCAGCGGAAGGAGCAGCCCGAGCGTGACGTTCAGCACCAGCACGTTGCCCAGCACGCGGTTAGCGCTGCCGTAGTCCCGCTGCCCCAGCTTGACCGACACCAGCGTGGAGGCGCCCACGCCCACGAGCGACCCAAAGGCGGCGGCGAGGTTCATCAGCGGGTGGGTGAGCGCAAGTCCGGCGATAGCCCAGCGCCCAACGCCGTGCCCAATGAAAACGCTATCAACAATGTTGTAGAGCGACGAGGCTACCATGGCCACGATGGCCGGAAGGGCATACTGCGCCAGCAGCTTCCCAACGCGCTCAACGCCCAGAGCAAGGGGGGTATTTGACATTTAATGATTAATGGTTAATGATTGATGATTGATGATTGATTAATGGCTATATTTTGCACAGCATGATTTTGTCTACACGCTTCGCTCCGCTCGCAATGACGCAAAGCGTGCTGAAAGCAACGTATAAAACCATGCCACATGTAGCATCTTATTAAAACGTTATTTGAAAAAATCTATTGTACTTTAATTAATCATTAATCATTAATCATTGATAAGTACTTGTTTAAACAGGGTACAGTCCGGAAAAAGCCGCTCCACGTCCGCAGGCATCTCCCTAAAAATACCGAACACCGCCGCGCCGCTCCCCGACATGGCGGCGTAGCGCGCCCCGCAGCCGTAGAGCGCGCGCTTGATGCGCCCCAGCAGCGGGTACTTTGCAAAGACGGACGGCTCAAAGTCGTTGACGAGCGCCTCCCGCCACGCCTCCACGCCCCGCGCGATGGTGCTCCGCAGGTCGGCTGCCGGAGCGCGGGGCGCGACGCCGGCGTAGGCCTCGGCGGTGCTCACGCTAAGCGGCGGCTTGACCACCAGCAGCGCGTAGCCCGAAAGGTCAACCTCTACCGGCTGGAGGATTTCGCCGCGCCCCGTGGCCAGCATTGGGGTGTTGTAGATGAAGAAGGCGCAGTCGCTGCCCAGCTGCGCGGCGTAGCCGGCCAAGGTGCGCGGCGGGAGCGCAAGGCGAAAAACCTCGCTGAGCGCGCGCAGCACGCAGGCGGCGTTGCTCGACCCTCCGCCAAGCCCCGCGCCAAGCGGCACCTGCTTATGCAGGAAAATATCGGCGCCCGCCAATCCAAAATCCTTTTGCAGCAGCCGGAACGCCCTTGCGCACAGGTTATCCTCCTGCCCCACGTCCACGCGCAAGCCCGAGCAATGCAGGGAGAGCGACGCGCGCGCCGGAAGCACCTCCACCACGTCGCACCAGCCGATGGGGAAAAACGCCGTCTCGATGTTGTGAAAGCCGTCGGGGCGGCGCTGCGTAACGTGCAAGCCAAGGTTGATTTTCGCGTTGGAGAATAGGAGCATTTTTCTTTTTCGGATTTTTCCGGACAAAGATACGGGTTTTTTGATTTACACAATCCCATAATTTCCATAATTTAGAGTAAGGCGTTGCCCGCAAATCCGGCAACGCCAACTATTTTTTACCCAAATTTGGAAAATTGGAATAATTATTTGTATATTTGTGCCGTTAATATTAAACGAAACATT
>JAITQP010000300.1 GCA_031288885.1 Prevotellaceae bacterium
CCCCACAAAATTTTTTCCTTGCGTGCGCTTGTAAGTTTCGTAATTTTCATGTAAGTTTGCGCTTCTTTTTTGGAGGTTATGCCACGTACTCAACTTTTAGTTAGATATCTTACCACCCGAGTTAAGCGCGTCAACGAGCGTCGGCTGATGCTGGTGCTGAGCGTCATCACAGGCTTGCTGAGCGGGTTGGCGGCGGTGCTGCTCAAGCACACCGTGCACTTTGTGCAGCATAACCTCGTTGGGTTGATTGGCAAAATAGACGGAGCAAACCTGCTCTACTTTGCCTACCCCGCGCTGGGGATGCTGCTCACCGTGCTGTTTGTCAAGTATGTGGTGAAGGACAACATCAGCCACGGCGTAACGCGCGTGCTCTACGCCATATCGCGCAAAGACTCGAGGCTGCCGAGGCACAACACCTACACCTCCATCCTTGCCAGCTCCATGACCATTGGCTTTGGCGGCTCGGTGGGGGCGGAGGCGCCCATCGTGCTCACCGGCTCGGCTATCGGGTCAAGCATTGGGCAAATCCTGCGCCTCAACTACAAAAATATCACGCTGCTGCTGGCGTGCGGCGCGGCCGGCGCCATTGGCGGCATCTTTAAGGCGCCGCTGGCCGGCGTTATTTTTACGCTGGAGGTGCTCATGATAGACATTACGCTGTCGTCCATCGTGCCGCTGCTCATCTCGGCGGTGTCGGCAACGCTGGTGTCGTTCTTTCTGCTGGGCGCCGATGTGGAGTTTGCCAACGCCATCCGCCCCTACGCGCTGGGCAACCTGCCGTACTACGTGCTGCTCGGCGTTTTTTGCGGCATGGTGGGGGTGTACTTCACGCGCGGCTCGCTGTTTATCGAAAATCGCTTTAAGAGGCTCAAGAACAGGTGGAAGAAGCTGCTGGTAGGCGGAAGCATGCTGGGCATTCTCATTTTCATCTTCCCGCCCCTCTACGGCGAGGGCTACGGCGTGCTCACCTCGCTGCTCAACGGCGACTCCGACGCCATTCTCCAAAATTCCATCTTTCCGGATACCGTAACGGGCAGCGTATGGTTTATTTTCGTCTACCTCGTGCTGGTGCTGGTGTTCAAGGTGGTGGCAATGTCCGCCACCAATAGCGGCGGCGGCGTTGGCGGAACGTTTGGGCCTACGCTGTTTTTGGGCGGCATTTGCGGCTTCTTTGTGTCAAAGCTGGTCAACTTTATCAGCCACTCGGCCAACCTGCCCGAGGCCAACTTCACCCTTGTGGGCATGGGAGGGCTTATGGCGGCGGTGATGCACTCGCCCCTCACCGCCATATTCCTCATTGCCGAAATCACCGGCGGATACGCCCTGCTCCTGCCCCTCATGCTCACCTCCATCACGGCCTACGCCATCATCTGCTACTTTGAGCCGCACTCCATCTACACCAAGCGGCTGGCGCAAACAGGCGATTTGCGCACGCAGAACAAGGACAAAGCCGTGCTTACCCTGCTGCGCACCGACAAGCTCGTGGAGCAGGATTTTAACCCCGTGCACATAGGCGCAACGCTCGGCGAGCTGGTGAGCGTGGTCGCAAAGTCAAAGCGCAACGCCTTTCCCGTTATCGACAACGACGGGCGCCTCATGGGCATTGTCCTGCTCGACGACATGCGCAAGGAAATGTTCAACCCCAGCCTCTACAGCGCCGCCACGGTGGACGACTACATGAGCTCGCCGCCCGACGTGGTGATAGAAAATGAAAGCATGGAAACCGTGCTGGAGAAGTTTGAAAAATCCGGCGCGTGGAACCTTCCGGTGGTGAGCAGCGATAACGTTTACGTAGGTTTTGTGTCCAAATCCAAAATTTTTTCGGCGTACAGAAACCTGCTCGTGCGGTTTTCGAGCTGAGCCGGAAGATTTTTTCAACAAATATGGGAGCGCAAGGCGGAAATGCAAGATGGCTGTAGCGCATTGCCGGTTAGCTTATTAGCTTACAAGGTGGAGGTTTTTATCCCAGCCGCGCTCATATTTTTCACAAAAAAACGGAAAAAAAATTTGCAACTTCGATAAAAAGCGCTACATTTGTACCCTTTTTGGTGGGTGAAAACCGGCTATAAACGTACGCCGATGTAGCTCAGTAGGCCAGAGCAGCTGCTTTGTAATCAGCTGGTCGGGGGTTCGAATCCCTCCATCGGCTCGTGCTTGTTGTTGTTTTTTTGTTTGATTTGAGTGGTTTTTAGTTCAGGGGGGGGATACCAGAGTGGCCAAATGGGACAGACTGTAAATCTGTTGTCTTACGACTTCGGAGGTTCGAATCCTCCTCCCCCCACCAGCCAAATTATGCAACCTGCGGAAGTAGCTCAGTTGGTAGAGCATCAGCCTTCCAAGCTGAGGGTCGCGAGTTCGAGCCTCGTCTTCCGCTCCAAAATGCTGATGTAGCTCAGTGGTAGAGCACTTCCTTGGTAAGGAAGAGGTCATGAGTTCAAGCCTCATCATCAGCTCTCTTTTGATTGATAAATAAATACGCTAAATTTGAGACCAAAAATAATTAACAACTAAACATTTACAGCTATGGCAAAAGAAAAATTTGAAAAAACGAAGCCCCACGTGAACATCGGAACGATTGGGCACGTTGACCACGGGAAGACGACGCTCACGGCAGCTATCACGATGGTGCTGGCTAAGCAGGGCTTGTCGGAAATTCGCGACTTTGCGTCCATCGACAACGCACCCGAAGAAAAAGAGCGTGGTATCACCATTAACACGGCGCACGTGGAGTACCAGACCAAAAATCGCCACTACGCGCACGTGGATTGCCCGGGGCATGCTGACTACGTGAAGAACATGGTGACCGGCGCAGCCCAGATGGACGGCGCTATCCTTGTTTGCGCCGCCACCGACGGGCCTATGCCCCAAACGCGCGAGCACATCCTGCTGGCGTGTCAGGTAAACGTTCCCAAGGTGCTGGTGTTTATGAACAAGGTTGACCTCGTGGACGACCCCGAAATGCTCGACCTCGTAGAAATGGAGCTGCGCGAGCTGCTCACCTTCTACAAGTACGACGGCGACTCGGCTCCCATCATTCGCGGCTCGGCCCTCGGCGCCCTCAACGGCGACCCGAAGTGGGAGGCAAAGGTGGTTGAGCTGATGGATGCAGTGGACAGCTACATCCCCGTTCCTCCGCGCGACATTGAAAAGTCTTTCCTGATGCCTATTGAGGACGTATTCTCCATCACCGGACGCGGTACCGTGGCCACGGGGCGTATCGAAACCGGCGTGATTGAGGTGAACAACGAGGTGGAAATCATTGGCCTTGGCGAAAAGCCGAAAAAGAGCGTGGTAACCGGCGTTGAAATGTTCCGCAAAATCCTCGACAGGGGTGAAGCCGGCGACAACGTAGGGCTGCTGCTGCGCGGTATCGACAAGAAAGAAATCCGCCGCGGTATGGTGGTTGCCAAGCCCAACTCGGTAACGCCTCACACCAAGTTTGCTGCCGAAATTTACGTGCTGAAGAAAGAGGAGGGCGGACGCCACACGCCGTTCCACAACAAGTACCGTCCGCAGTTCTACCTCCGCACGCTCGACGTAACCGGCGAGGTTGACCTGCCGGAAGGCGTAGAAATGGTGATGCCGGGCGACAACGTTACCATCAACGTTACGCTGATTACTCCGGTGGCTATGCACGAAGGGTTGCGCTTTGCTATCCGCGAGGGTGGGCGCACCGTAGGCGCAGGCCAGATTACCAAAATTCTGGAGTAGCTGTTGGTTTGCCGGATTAAAAAAATCGAATGGTTAGCCCCTGCGGGCAGGGGCTAACTGTTTGTGGCAAATACAGGGGCATAGTTTAATGGTAGAACGAAGGTCTCCAAAACCTTTGGTGGGAGTTCGATTCTCTCTGCCCCTGCCAAAGTAGTAGTAAAAGGAAACAGCATAAATCAAAACCCGCTATGATAAACTACATCAAAGAATCGTACAACGAGCTGGTGAACAAGGTAACGTGGCCAACGTGGAGCAGCTTGCAGTCAAGCGCCGTGCTGGTCATGGTCACTTCTCTTATTTTTGCGCTGGTTATTTTTGCCATGGATTTTGTGTTCCAGCACGGCATGGAAGGCATTTACAGCATTCTCTATTAATAAAATACAGCAATGACCGAAGGCGAAAATTCAAAAAAAAAGTGGTATGTGCTGCGAGCCATAGGGGGAAAGGAGAAAAAGGCAAAGGAGTGCATTGACAACGAAGTACGCAGGTTGGGGCTTGGGGATTCAATCACTCAGGTGCTCATACCTGCTGAAAAAGTGTACCAAATACGCAACGGGAAAAAGGTAAGCAAAGACCGCGTTCTGTTTGCGGGGTACGTATTTGTTGAAATGGTATTGACCGCCGAAATTCAGCACATCCTGCTGGATATTCCTAACGTGATAGGCTTTTTGGGCGACGGCTCCAAGAAAAGCACGGCGATACCGCTGCGCCCCAGCGAGGTGAGCCGTATGCTGGGAAGCGTGGATGAAATTCAGGACAAGGAGGAGCAAATCAGCACGCCCTTCTACGTGGGGGACGCCGTGAAGGTTATTGATGGCCCGTTCAACACGTTCTCCGGTACCATTGAGGAAATCAACGAGGAGAAGAAGAAGCTGAAGGTGATGGTCAAGATATTTGGCCGCAAAAGCCCGCTGGAGCTCAGCTTCCTGCAGGTAGAAAAAGAGTGAAATGTTACGCACATTTGAGATAGCCCGTAGCCTCAGCTTCCAATAGGGGCGGCGGGACACACAAACAAAACTTTAAAAACGGATCAAAAATGGCAAAAGAAGTAGCAGGTTTTATAAAGCTACAGATTAAGGGTGGGGCAGCCAACCCTTCGCCTCCCGTAGGCCCCGCGCTTGGCTCTAAGGGCGTGAATATCATGGATTTTTGTAAGCAGTTCAATGCCAGAACGCAGGAGCGCGCCGGTAAGGTGCTTCCGGTGGTTATTACTGTTTACAAGGATAAGTCGTTTGACTTTATCGTCAAGCAACCCCCCGTGGCTATTCAGCTCAAGGAGGTCACCAAGTTAGACCTGAAGAAAGGAGGCTCTGCCGAGCCCAACCGTAAAAAAGTAGCCAGCGTAACGTGGGAGCAAGTGCAGGCCATTGCCGAGAGCAAAATGCCTGACCTGAACGCTTTCACGGTAAAGTCGGCTATGAGCATGGTTGCGGGTACGGCGCGGAGCATGGGTATCGAGGTGAAGGGTGAATTTCCTGCCAATGTGTAAATCAAAAAAAATTTCTTTTGAGAAATGAAGCCTACAAAAAATAGAAAGGTTGTTTTAGCAAAGGTTGAATCGGGCAAGCAGTACAAGCTCACCGAAGCGGCTAAGCAGCTAAAGGATATTTCCTTTACAAAGTTTGACGCATCGGTTGACATTGCTGTACGCTTGGGCGTTGACCCCAAGAAATCCAACCAGATGGTTCGCGGCGTGGTAGCGCTGCCGCACGGCACGGGTAAAAACGTGCGCGTGCTGGTGCTGTGTACGCCCGACAAGGAGGCCGAAGCGAAAGCTGCCGGCGCCGACCACGTTGGATTGGACGACTATATCGACAAAATCAAAGGTGGGTGGACAGATGTTGACGTGATAATTACCATGCCCAGCGTAATGGCCAAAATCGGCGCATTAGGGAAGGTGCTCGGGCCGCGAGGCCTGATGCCGAACCCCAAAACCGGTACGGTGACCATGGAGGTGGGCAAGGCAGTTCAGGAGGTAAAAGCCGGTAAAATTGACTTTAAGGTTGATAAAACCGGTATCGTTCATGCGGCTATCGGAAAGGTTTCGTTTGAGCCCGAAAAAATAGCCGAAAACGCAAAGGAGCTTATCCACACCATTGTGAAGCTCAAGCCTTCCGCCGCCAAGGGTACTTACCTCAGAGGCATCACCATTTCATCTACCATGAGCCCCGGCTTGGCGATTGACCCCAAGTCGGTTGAAGACCTTAAATCGTAATAGCAAAAATCCATCATGAAAAAAGAAGAAAAAGTAGTTATTATTGATAGGTTAGCCGAGCAGCTCAAGGGTACTCCCCACTTTTACCTTACGGATATTTCGACGCTCAACGCGGAGAAAACCACCGAGCTAAGGAGAAAGTGCTTTGAAAAGCAGATAAAGCTGGTAGTAGTAAAAAATACTTTGTTGAAGAAAGCGCTGGAGAAAATCAGCTTTGCAGAAGCGGATATCTTTGGCGTGCTCACGGGCTCCACGTCGGTGATGTTTGCCGACGAGGCAAGCGTTCCGGCAAAGCTCATCAAAGAATTTCGCGCTACCGGCGACAAGCCTGTACTCAAGGCCGCTTACGTGCAGGAGTCGCTCTACGTGGGCGACCAGCTGCTCGATGAGCTGGTGAACATCAAGAGCCGCACAGAGCTCATTGCAGACGTTGTGGCGCTGCTGCAATCGCCTGCTACGAACGTTATATCTGCGCTACAATCGGGCGGACATACGCTATCGGGGCTTGTAAAGACGCTCGAATCGCGCGCAGCGTAAGCTCGCTGCCCTGTCGAGAAAGTAACACGCCAACGTCGCCCGGCACACAATTGTAAATAGGGTGGCAATTTTTTTAGTAAAACTAACACTTAAAAAATATAAAAAATGGCTGACGTAAAAAAATTAGCTGACGAACTGGTAAACCTTACCGTAAAAGAAGTAAGCGAACTCGCAAAAATTTTGAAAGAAGAATATGGCATTGAGCCCGCCGCTGCCGCCGTGGCCGTGGCTGCTCCTGCCGCCGCTGCCGGTGGTGGCGCCGCTGCCGTAGAGCAAACCGAATTTGACGTAATCCTCAAGAGCGCCGGCGGCAACAAGCTGCAGGTGGTGAAAGTGGTGAAAGAGCTCACCGCCCTTGGCCTGAAGGAAGCTAAAGATTTGGTTGACGCCGCTCCAAAAGCTGTGAAGGAAAAAGCTTCAAAGGCGGAAGCCGAAGCTATCAAAAAGCAGCTCGAAGAGGTAGGCGCGGAAGTGGAAGTAAAATAGTACTTCGTCCACCATCAGATAGTTAGGTTTAGAACTTCATTTGCATGAAGTTCTAAGCCTATTGCTGTTTACATGAGTAGTTTTTAGCGTTCAACATCTTATCTTATCAAAAAATATAGACATGCTCTCACACACTAATGCTAACGAGCGCATCAGCTTCGCCACCATAAAAAATAAATATGAACATCCTGATTTCTTGGAGGTGCAGCTGAAATCGTTTCAAGATTTTTTTCAGCTTGAAACAACTCCTGAAAACCGAAAAAATGAGGGGCTTTTCAAGGTCTTTCAAGAAAATTTTCCCATTACCGATACCCGTAACAACTTTGTGCTGGAGTTCGTTGACTACTTCATCGACCCCCCGCGCTATAGCATTGACGAGTGTTTGGAGCGCGGGCTTACCTACAGCGTTCCGCTTAAGGCTAAGCTCAAGCTTTACTGTACCGACCCCGAGCATGAAGATTTTGATACCGTAATACAGGACGTTTACTTGGGCACGGTGCCCTACATGACGCCGCGCGGCACGTTCGTTATCAACGGCGCCGAGCGCGTGGTGGTGTCGCAGCTTCACCGCTCGCCGGGCGTATTCTTTGGCCAAAGCACGCACGCTAACGGCACCAAGCTTTACTCGGCGAGGATTATCCCCTTCAAGGGCTCGTGGATTGAGTTTGCCACCGACATCAACAACGTGATGTACGCCTACATCGACCGCAAAAAGAAGCTGCCCGTAACCACGCTGCTGCGCGCCATAGGCTACGAATCGGACAAGGATATTCTGGAAATATTTGGGCTGGCTGACGAGGTGAAAGTTTCTAAGGCTACGCTGAACAAGTACATTGGCCGCCGCTTGGCCGCCCGCGTGCTCAAGTCGTGGATTGAAGATTTTGTGGATGAGGATACGGGCGAGGTGGTTTCCATTGAGCGCAACGAGGTGGTGATTGACCGCGAGGTGGTGCTCGGCAAGGAGCACATTGACGCTATTCTGGAGTCGGACGCTAAGTCGATTTTGCTGCACAAGGAGGGGCAAAACGCTTCGGAGTACTCCATCATCCTAAATACGATGCAAAAAGACCCCTGCAACTCGGAGAAGGAAGCGGTGGTCTACATTTACCGCCAGCTGCGCAACTCCGAGCCGCCCGACGAGGCCACGGCGCGGGACGTTATCGACAAGCTCTTTTTCTCCGACAAGCGCTACGACTTGGGCGATGTGGGGCGCTACCGCATCAACACCAAGCTCGACCTGACCATCCCCAACGATACCCGCGTGCTGACAAAGGACGACATGATTGCCATCATCCGGCACCTCATCCAGCTCATCAACTCCAAGGCCGATGTGGACGATATTGACCACCTGAGCAACCGGCGCGTGCGCACGGTGGGCGAGCAGCTCGCCAACCAGTTCAGCGTGGGGCTGGCGCGCATGTCGCGGACTATCCGCGAGCGCATGAACGTACGCGATAACGAAGTGTTTACGCCAATTGACCTTATCAACGCCAAAACGCTATCGTCGGTTATCAACTCATTTTTTGGCACCAACCAGCTGTCGCAGTTCATGGACCAAACCAACCTGCTCACGGAGGTTACGCACAAGCGCCGCCTGTCGGCGCTGGGGCCCGGCGGCTTGAGCCGCGAGCGCGCAGGGTTTGAGGTGCGCGACGTGCACTACACGCACTACGGGCGCCTGTGCCCCATTGAAACGCCCGAAGGCCCCAACATCGGCCTCATATCCTCGCTGTGCGTTTACGCCCGAATTAACAAGCTCGGATTTATCGAAACGCCCTACCGAAAGGTTACGCACGGCTCGGTAAACCTGAACAACCGCGAGGTGGTGTACATGAGCGCAGAGGAGGAGGAAAACAAGATTATTGCGCAGGCCAGCTCTGCCGTGGACGACAAGGGCAGCTTTTTGGATACCCGCATAAAGTGCCGTCTGGAGGCCGACTATCCGGTGACGGAGCCGGAAAAAATAGAGCTGATGGACGTGGCGCCCAACCAAATTGCCTCCATCGCGGCGTCGCTCATCCCCTTCTTGGAGAATGACGACGCCAACCGCGCCCTCATGGGCGCAAACATGATGCGGCAGGCTGTGCCCCTCATCCGCCCCGAGGCGCCCATTGTGGGCACGGGGCTCGAGGGCGAGGTGGTGCGCGACAGCCGAACCCAGCTAATGGCCGAGCGCGACGGCGTGGTGGAGCACGTAGACGCCCGCGAAATTCACGTGAGGTACGACTACACCGAGGAAGAAAAATTTGTATCCTTTGACTCCGATTTGGTGGTGTACAAAATCATCAAGTACCAAAAAACTAACCAAAACACCTGCATCAACCTGCGTCCGGTGGTCGTTAAGGGGCAGCGGGTAACGCGGGGGCAGCTGATGACCGAGGGGTACTCCACGCAGGGCGGAGAGCTGGCGCTGGGGCGCAACCTAAAGGTGGCCTTCATGCCGTGGAAAGGCTACAACTTTGAGGATGCCATCGTGCTCTCGGAAAGGCTGGTGCGCGAGGACATTTTTACCTCCATACACATCGACGAGCACATCATGGAGGTGCGCGACACCAAGCGCGGTATGGAGGAGCTGACCTCCGATATCCCCAACGTGAGCGAAGACGCCACGCGCAACCTCGACGAAAACGGGCTTATCCGGATTGGCGCTACGGTTGTTCCCGGGGATATCCTTATCGGAAAAATTACGCCGAAAGGCGAAAGCGACCCCTCGCCCGAAGAAAAGCTGCTGCGCGCCATCTTTGGCGATAAGGCCGGCGACGTGAAGGACGCCTCGCTAAAGGCCTCGCCATCCCTCTACGGTACGGTGATTGATAAAAAGCTCTTCTCGCGCGTTATAAAGGAGGATAAAAAGACAAAGGCAAACGAAAAGCAGCAGCTGCAAAAGTTTGACAACGAAATGGAGGAGAAGGCTCAGGAGCTGAAAGCGGTTCTGGTCGAAAAGCTCTTTGCGGTGGTGAACGGAAAATCTTCGCAGGGCGTGCTGGACTACTTTGGCGCAGAGGTGGTGGCAAGAGGCGTGAAGTTTACGCAGCGCCTGCTCATGGATTTGGACTACACCAACATTAACGCCAGCAAGTGGACTACGGATAAGGACAAAAACACCTTGATACGCAAGCTCATCAACAACTACATGATTAAGTACAAGGAGCTGGACGCCAACGTAAAGCGCAAAAAATACAACCTTACCATTGGCGATGAGCTGCCGAGCGGTATTGTGCAGATGGCAAAGGTTTACATTGCCAAAAAGCGCAAAATTACGGTGGGCGATAAAATGGCAGGCCGCCACGGCAACAAGGGTATTGTAGCCCGCGTGGTGCGCGACGAGGATATGCCGTTCCTTGAGGACGGTACGATTGTGGATATTGTGCTCAACCCGCTGGGCGTGCCCTCGCGTATGAACCTCGGGCAGATATACGAAACGGTGCTGGGCTGGGCCGGCAAGCAAATGGGGGTAAAATTTGCAACGCCCATTTTTGACGGAGCGCAGCTGGAGCACCTGAACGAGTACACCGAAAAGGCCGGCATCCCGCGCTTTGGCAAAACCTACCTGCGCGACGGCGGCACCGGCGAACCCTTTGACCAGCCGGCCACCGTGGGCGTTATCTACATGATTAAGCTCGGGCACATGGTGGACGACAAGATGCACGCGCGCTCCATAGGCCCATACTCGCTTATCACGCAGCAGCCGCTGGGCGGCAAGGCGCAGTTTGGCGGTCAGCGCTTCGGCGAAATGGAGGTGTGGGCGCTCGAGGCATTTGGAGCGGCCAACATCTTGCAGGAAATCCTTACCGTGAAGTCCGACGACGTGGTGGGCAGAGCCAAAACCTACGAAACCATCGTAAAGGGCGACCCCATGCCTACACCCGGCCTACCCGAATCGCTCAACGTGCTGCTGCACGAGCTGCGAGGCTTGGGGCTCAATATTGGGTTGGAGTAGCTGGAAGTTAAGAATTAGGAGTTAGGAATTAAGAATTAGGAATGCAAGCGTGCCCCCCATCATTGCGAGCGTAGCGAAGCAACCGGAGCGCAGCGGAGTTCGGCGTAGCCAATCCGGCGTTCAACAGTCTGAAACCTGAAATTTGAAATTTGGAATCTGAAAATTAGTAGATTATAATGAAAAAGGATACTAAGCTCAAGAGCAATTTTAGCCGCATAAGCATAAGCCTTGCCTCTCCGGAGCAAATTTTGTCGCTGTCGAGCGGCGAAGTGCTTAAGCCCGAAACTATTAACTACCGCACCTACAAGCCGGAGCGCGACGGGCTGTTCTGCGAGCGCATTTTTGGCCCCGTAAAGGACTACGAATGCCACTGCGGAAAGTACAAGCGCGTTCGCTACAAGGGAATTGTGTGCGACCGCTGCGGGGTGGAGGTGACCGAAAAAAAGGTGCGCCGCGAGCGAATGGGGCACATCACGCTGGTGGTGCCGGTGGCGCACATCTGGTACTTCCGCTCGCTGCCCAACAAAATTGGATACCTCCTCGGTATTCCCACCAAAAAGCTGGACGCCGTAATTTACTACGAGCGATACGTGGTGATACAGCCCGGCGTAATGGCTGCGCAGGAAATAAACACCAACGACCTGTTGACGGAGGAGGAATACCTGCAAATTCTGGAGCGGCTGCCCAAAGACAACGCTCACTTAGACGACAGCGACCCCAACAAGTTTATTGCAGGCATGGGCGCCGAAGCTATCTACATGCTGCTGCAGCGCTTAGACCTCAACGCGCTCTCGTTTGAGCTGCGCGACCGCGCAAGCCACGAAACCTCGCAGCAGCGCAAAACGGACGCGCTCAAGCGCCTTCGCGAGGTGGAGTCGTTTCGCGAGTCGCACGAGGTGAACAAGCCCGAGTGGATGATTATGAAGGTACTCCCCGTCATCCCGCCGGAGCTGCGCCCCTTGGTGCCGCTCGACGGCGGACGGTTTGCCACGTCGGACTTGAACGACCTCTACCGGCGCGTTATCATTCGCAACAACCGCCTGAAAAGGCTTATCGAAATTAAGGCGCCCGAGGTCATCTTGCGCAACGAAAAGCGTATGCTTCAGGAGGCGGTGGATTCGCTGTTTGACAACTCGCGCAAGTCCAACGCCGTGAAAACGGAGTCCAACCGCGCCTTGAAGTCGCTAAGCGACAGCCTGAAGGGAAAGCAGGGGCGTTTCCGCCAAAACCTGCTGGGTAAGCGCGTAGACTACTCGGCGCGCTCGGTAATTGTGGTAGGCCCCGAGCTCAAAATGCACGAGTGCGGGTTGCCAAAGGAAATGGCAGCCGAGCTCTACAAGCCTTTCGTCATCCGGAAGCTCATTGAGCGCGGCATCGTAAAAACCGTAAAATCGGCAAAGAAAATAGTTGACCGCAAAGACCCCGTGATATTCGACATTCTGGAAAACGTGATGAAGGGTCACCCTGTGCTGCTCAACCGTGCGCCAACGCTGCACCGCTTGGGTATTCAGGCGTTTCAGCCTCGCCTGATTGAGGGCAAGGCCATCCAGCTTCACCCGCTGTCGTGCACCGCGTTCAACGCCGACTTCGACGGCGACCAAATGGCGGTACACCTCCCGCTGGGCAACGCCGCCATTCTGGAGGCGCAGCTGCTCATGCTGGGCTCGCACAACATCCTAAATCCGGCAAACGGCGCGCCCATCACGGTGCCCTCGCAGGACATGGTGCTCGGGCTGTACTACATCACCAAGCCCCTCAAGGGCGCAAAGGGGGAGGGGCTCACGTTTTACGGCACGGAGGAGGTGCTCATTGCCTACAACGAAAAGTCGGTCGCCCTCCACGCCATTGTAAAGGTGCGCTACCCGATTTGGCAGGAGGCTACCAACAGCTACAAGTATGAGCTCATCGAAACCACGGTGGGGCGCATCATGTTTAACCAGCACGTGCCCAAAGAGGTGGGCTACCTCAACGAGCTGCTGACCAAAAAATCGCTCCGCGACATCATTGGGCTTATCATCAAAAAGACCAACATTGCCACCACCGCCAAATTCCTTGACGACATTAAGGACTTGGGCTACCAAATGGCGTTCCGAGGCGGACTGTCATTCAACTTGGAGGACGTTATTATCCCGCGAGAAAAGCAGGAGCTCGTGCAGGAGGGCTACAATCAGGTAGCGGAGGTGGAAAACAACTACAGCATGGGCTTTATTACCAACAACGAGCGCTACAATCAGGTGATTGACGTATGGACGCACACCAACGCCAAGCTGACCCAAATCCTGATGAAGCAGCTCACGTCGGACAACCACGGGTTTAACTCGGTGTACATGATGCTCGACTCCGGCGCGCGCGGCTCGAAGGAGCAAATCCGCCAGCTGTCGGGGATGCGCGGGCTGATGGCCAAGCCCCAAAAATCGGGGGCGGAAACAGCGCAGATTATCGAAAACCCCATCCTGTCGAACTTTAAGGAGGGGCTGTCGGTGCTGGAGTACTTCATCTCCACCCACGGCGCCCGCAAGGGCTTGGCGGATACGGCGCTCAAAACCGCCGACGCGGGCTACCTCACGCGCCGCTTGGTGGACGTTTCGCACGATGTGATTATCAACGAAAACGACTGCGGAACCCTGCGCGGCCTGCTGGCGTCCGCCATCAAGAACAACGAAGATGTGGTGGTGTCGCTCAGCGAGCGCATCCTTGGCCGCACGTCGGTGCACGACGTGGTAAACCCGTTGACGAACGAGCTGCTGGTAAAAGCCGGAGAAGAAATTACCGAGGATATTGCGCGCGCCATAGAGGAGTCGCCCATTGAGCAGGTTGAAATCCGCTCGGTGCTCACCTGCGAATCCAAGAAAGGCGTTTGCGCAAAGTGCTACGGTCGCAACCTCGCCACGGGGCGCATGGTGCAAAAGGGCGAAGCGGTGGGCGTAATTGCCGCCCAATCCATCGGAGAGCCGGGAACGCAGCTCACGCTCCGCACATTCCACGTGGGCGGTACCGCCTCCAACGTGATGAGCGACTCGAAGGTGATTGCCCGCTACGACGGTATCTTGCGCATCGACGAGCTGCGCACCATAGAAAAGCAAACCGAAGACCGCAAGGTGGATGTTGCCATCGGGCGCTTGGCGGAAATGTTCATCATTGACAAAAACACCGGCGCCACCCTCTACACGCACGGCGTGCCCTACGGCACCACGCTGTACTTCAAGAGCGGCGTAGAGGTGAAAAAGGGCGACCTTATCTGCGAGTGGGATCCCTACAACGCGGTTATCATCTCGGAGTTTGCCGGCACGGTGGAGTTTGAGAGCCTCATGAAGGACGTAACCTACAAGGAGGAAACCGACGACCAGACAGGCTACAGCGAAAAGGTGATTGTGGAGTCGCGCGACAAAACCAAAAACCCGCTGGTGAAAATCATCAACAAAAACGGCGAGGAGCTCAAGAGCTACAACCTGCCCGTAGGCGCGCACATTGTGGTGGAGCAGGGGCAGGAGATGAAAATAGGCGACGTGCTGGTGAAAATCCCCCGCGCCGTGGGCAAGGCCGGCGACATTACCGGTGGTTTGCCCCGCGTAACGGAGCTCTTTGAGGCGCGTAACCCCAGCAACCCCGCGGTGGTATCGGAAATTGACGGCGAGGTGCTGCTGGGTAAAATCAAGCGCGGTAATCGCGAAATCATCATCACCTCCAAAACCGGCGAAGAGAAGCACTACCTCGTGCCGCTATCCAAGCAAATATTGGTGCAGGAAAACGACTTTGTGCGCGCCGGCACCCCGCTCTCCGACGGCGCCACAACGCCGGACGACATCCTGAAAATTTTGGGGCCAACAAAGGTGCAGGAGTACATTGTGAACGAAGTGCAGGAGGTGTACCGGCTGCAAGGCGTGAAGATAAACGACAAGCACTTTGAGGTGATAGTGCGGCAGATGATGCGCAAGGTCGAAATTGCCGACGCCGGCGACACCCGCTTCCTCGAAAAGGAAATCGTGGACAGGTGGGAGTTTACGCAGGAAAACGACTGGATTTACGACAAGAAAGTGGTGACGGACGCCGGAAGCTCCTCCGAGCTAAAGGTGGGGCAAATTATAACCGCCCGCAAGCTGCGCGACGAAAACTCCATGCTCAGGCGCAAAGACCTGAAGCCCGTAGCGGCGCGCGACGCCATGCCGGCAACCTCCTCGCAGGTGCTGCAGGGTATCACCCGCGCGGCGCTGCAAATCCGCAGCTTCATGTCGGCCGCCTCGTTTCAGGAAACAACCAAGGTGCTCAACGAGGCCGCCATCAACGGCAAGGTGGACACGCTGGAGGGGCTAAAGGAAAACGTCATCTGCGGCCACCTGATACCCGCAGGCACAGGCCTGCGCGAGTTCGACCGCCTCATAGTAGGCTCCATGGAGGACATGCAAAAAATTGCCGCTAAAAAGGAGAAAAAAACCGCACCTGCACCAGCACCTGCAGAAGCGGAAGCGGAGACGGAGGCGTAAGCCGATATTCTACACGTTTTTATTTACACAGCAAAATGGCATGGAGAGCAAAGTTCCATGCCATTTGCATTAGAAAAAGCGGACTTAACTTATTCGCTTTCAGAGGTTGTGAGATACCCAAATAGTCAAATAAGTAAGCCCGCATTGCTGCGAACTTTTACTACTTATTCTTGACTATTTTTGAAACTCTCACATTTCTGA
>JAITQP010000043.1 GCA_031288885.1 Prevotellaceae bacterium
AAGAATGTACAGCATAGGCTTAATCGCCGGCCAAGAAAATTGCTTAACTTTGAGGCCCCTTGCAAAGTATTTGCTGCCGCGATGAATAAATCGGTTGCATTGGCGACTTGAATCTACGCAACCTTCAATGTGTGGAAATCGAAATTTGATTTTTCCATCTTACAAAATACGACTAAATTATTTAACTTTTAAAGATTAATTATTATGAAAAAAATATGTTTTATTTGCGCTTTTGCTGTAGTATTTGCTGATATAGTAACGGTAAATTTTAATTTTAATTTCACGCTGCAAAATATTAACTTACTATCAATTTCTTTGATAGATATTGAAATATTTATAAAAAATATTTGCGGGCGCATGAGCAAGTTGTTGATATTGTTATTTGTTGTACTCGTTTTGCAAAAAAAGTAATAGATTCCATAACTACTCGTGACATGGTTTTATGTATTGCGAGCAAATCCGATGAAAGTTGTGACAGCATAGGAAGATGGTTCGGCAACCCACTACGTACAGTAAGTAGCGGTATAAAAACGGTAAGCAAAACTGGCAATTTGGAGTCACTTCTCGGTATATATCAGTACAAAATACGAGATTGCCCTCAAAACGCGCAGCTGTCAAAAGCAATTTTACGAGTTGAGATTTTCTCGTCCAACAGTAGCACGCGGCGATGAGGCTTAGAAAACGGAGGCAAAAAGACTCAGGATGAAAGCAGAAAGTCGTGATTGTGGAGTTTTTTTGAAGACGAGGTTCACCTCAAGCAAACGTTAAGCATTTTCGTGCATAGTTTTTGGTGAGAAGTTAACCTGAAGTAAAGTCTCCCGTTGAAAGATATAAAATGAGTATTTTTGGTGCTATTAAAAATGAGCAATTGCGGGCAAGATCTGCTACGCCACTTTATGATTAAAAAATACCGCTAACCGGAAGCAGTGCAGTTACTTCATGTGGAGATGAAGCCGAATGAGGAGGGCTTTTTTAGCAAAACAGCGGAAGGAAATAACAACGTCTAAAGTTCTCTCTTGCAGCTCACCGTGAGCGGAACAGTGGGGAAACAGCAGCAGTGAAGTTAGAAATGTTGCACATTGGGTGAATAAATAGAGGCAATCCTCAAAAATACAATCTGCTGATTTTTAATTGCATGAAAAAATTTCGCAAAAAAAATCATGTTTTTTCGTAAAAAAAATTGCATTATTGTCAAATCTTTCTTATCTTTGTTGCCATTACATGCAAAGATTCGTTGAAGAAAGGTAAAAAAATATTCGGGAAAACAAACTGGAGTGAGGCTCCACACAAGCAACCTAAACACAATGAACAAAAAAAAACATAAAACGATAGCCAAAGGGGTAGCAATATCTGTGCTACACTTTTTCCTTTTCCTTGTAGTGCCCCTACTCTGCTTATACAAAGTATTTTTAGATGCTTGTTATTTTCAGTGTAATCTTCTACATATTTTGCCATCATTACCGCTGTTCATAATTAGTATTTGGAGGTTGGAGAAATTTAAATTCCCCTGACTAAGCGCCTGCCATAACTCTTTCCGGTTGGCAGGCGCTGGAAGCCGCGAATATTCGCTATTCGTGTACGGAGAGTTGATGCAAGTACCGAAACGCGTAAAAAACAAAGTATAGCTTTTCCAAATGAAACTGTAAAACATAAATAAGTTATTCATTAAAAAATGATCATTATGAAAAAAATATTTTCAATTAATATTTTCACTACAGCAATAGTTGTTATAGTGGTATTAAATGTTAATTTCAACTTTATCTTCAACTTTACGTTGCAAAACGTTGATTTTTCATCACCTTCTTCAACAAACGTGGAGGTCGTGATGAGAGTGATTTCTGAATATATAAATACATGTTTATTATTGTTGCTATGTTTGACATTCTTGTTGCAAGAAAAATGAGCAATAGATTTTATTTACTCCACGCGCGACATGATTTTATGTATTGCCTTTAGCACGCTTTGCGTCATTGTAAGCGGCGCAAAGCAACCGGAGCAAAGCGGAGTTCAACGAAGCCACTGTAGCATGGAACAAAACTCAATGAAGTATTCTATATTGTTTCGCTACATTCGCAATGACGCAAGGCGTGCACATAACCTGCATGGAAATTAAAATAACCTATCGCTCGTTACTCGCCACTCGCGCCGCTCAAAACTCCTCGTCAAAAACAATGATAACGTCGCTGCTGCTGCTGCCCTCGCCGCTGCCGGTGGCGAGGGCTGTGGCGGGTTTAGGCGTGGGGGCAGAGGCAGGGCGCTGCTTCCTTTCGGCTGCGGGGGGAAGCTGCTGCGCAAGTTGCCTGTTTTTGCTTGCCGCCGCCGCCGGCGTGCGCACGCGCCCTGCGCCCGAAAAATATTTGCTCCAGTAGGCGTTGTTTAGGTCTGCAACGCTCACGCCCTTGGAGGTGGAGGCGTGCACAAACTTTCCGTTTGCCAAGTAAATCCCAACGTGCGACACCTTTTTTTCTTTTATGGTGAAAAAGAGCAAATCTCCGCAGGCGAGCTCGCTCCTCTTTACGCGCTTTGCCTGCTGCGCAAGGGCGCTCGTTGAGCGCGGGAGGGTAATCCCGTAGGCCTCCCTGTACACGCTCCCCACCAGCGCCGAGCAGTCTATACCCTTACGGTTTTGCCCGCCGTAGCGGTAGGGTACGCCCAGCCACTCCGCCGACGATTGGATAAGGTCTTTGTCCTCCGTTCCGGCAAGGCTTACGCCCAGCTTTTGGGAGTAGTCGCGGTAAAAATTGCCGTCGGTTGTTTGCGCGGAGTGCCGTAGCGGGGTGCACCCAGCCCCCCAAAGCTGCGCCGCCAAGCAAAAAATTAGCAGCGTCGCAAAACGTATGTTGCACTTCTTTTTCATGAGCTAAAATTGAAAGTAAATAAACGGTTGCAGCTCCGATGACGAAGCTTGATAGAGGCAAAACACGACCAGCAGCACCGCCAAAATTTTTGCGGCTATCGGTAAGCTGACGAACGCTTCGCGGTAGCGGATTTTGAATTTCTGCGGTAAAAAATGCATCACATACGCCGCAAGTATCAACCCAAATATTACGCTGTAGCCCGACACCACCTCCGGAATGGCGGAGGCGTAAAACTCAGCGCCGATGCGGCGGATAAAGTCCAGCGCCAGCGACACGTCGGCAGCCCTGAAGAATATCCACGTGAGGCACACAAAGTGAAAGGTGAGCAGGACGAGCAAAAATCGCGGCAGCTTTGCCTTTCCCTGTCGGGCGGCGCGGCGGCGCTCCCAAAGCCTGTCGGCGGCAAGGGCGAGCCCGTGCAGCCCGCCCCACGCTATGAACTTGTAGCTTGCGCCGTGCCACAATCCGCCCAGCAGCATGGTGAGCATCAGGTTGAGGTGGGTGCGCAGCTTGCCCTTTCGGCTGCCGCCAAGCGGAATGTAAAGGTAGTCGCGCAGCCACGACGAAAGCGAAATGTGCCACCGCCGCCAAAAGTCGCGCACACCCGTGGCGCAGTAGGGCGCGTTGAAGTTGAGCGGCAACCTAAACCCCAGCAGCAGCGCCACCCCGATGGCAATGTCGGTGTAGCCCGAAAAATCGCAGTAGATTTGAATGGCGTAGCCGTAGCTCCCCATGAGCAGCTCAAAGCCGGTGTACAGCTCGGGGTTGTCAAAAACGCGGTCTACAAAGTTGAGCGAAATGTAATCCGAAATGGCAATTTTTTTCACCAGCCCGTTCAAAATCAGGAATACGGCGTGCCACATTTCGCGCCGCGTAACGCTGTACTTTCGGTATATTTGGGGGATGAACTCCGACGCGCGGACAATGGGGCCTGCCACCAGCGAGGGGAAAAAGGAAACGTAAAACCCGAAATCTACGATGCTGTCAACGGGCTTCACCTTGCGCCGGTAAACGTCTATCGTGTAGCTGAGGATTTGGAAGGTGTAGAACGAAATGCCTATGGGCAGGATGAGGCTGTCCACGTCAAACCTTTCCGCGCCGGTAGCCATGTTCACAGCCGCCGAAAAAATGTTGACCACGCGGCACTTTATCCCAAAAAAATCATTGATGACGGAGGTGAAAAAGTAGGCGTACTTGAAGTAGGCGAGCAGGCCGAGGTTGACGGTAACGCTAAGCGCCACCAGCAGCCTGCGGGCAAGCGCGCGGTGGCTGCGGTAGATGGCTTGGGCGAGGTGAAAATCCAGCGTGGTGGAGAACAGCAGCAGCAAAAAGTAAACGCCGCTGGACTTGTAGTAAAAAAAAATGCTGAACGCAAACAGGTAAAGGCTCTTGGCGAGGTGCGTTTTTTTGTAGATAAACAGGTAGCCTACCAGCAGCACAGTGAAGAAAACCCAGAACGACAGGCGCGTAAAAATAATTGCAGAGCCTTCGTTGTAGGTAAAAACCTCCTCCAGTATGCTGTAAATATCCATTGATTTATCCTCAAAAATTACTTGGAGGTTGAATGTTCGGCAAGCGACACGGCGCGCTCCGCCTCGTGCGCAGCCATGTATCGCCTAACATCGCGCGAAAATGAGCGGTACATCAGCTCCGCCAGCAGCGTTGCCCCGTCGCTGCTGAAGTGGCAAAAGTCCTTGGTGGCGAGCATGGGGCGCGCGTAAGCCCACGAAATGATGGAGTTTTTTCCGCCCATTGCCTCGTAGGTATCCCAAAACGCGCATCCGGCCCTGAAAGCCGCCCGCCGCTGGGCGTTGCGTATCTTCACAATGTTGGGGTACGACGCCAGCACGCCTCCGCTCCGGCGCGCCATATCCGATACGCCCACCACAAGGATGTTGACCTTTGGTATCAGCTGCTTTATCAGCGCCAGCTGCCGGTGGAGCTGCTCCTCGTAGGCGACGTAGCTTTCCATCACCTGCGGCACCATGTTGGCGCCAAACTGCATGATGACAAACTTTGCGCCAATCAGCTTGTAGCTTTCCCCCAGCAGCAGCTCGTTAGCCTTTACAAAGTCAATACCGGAGCTGCTGCGCAGCGGGATGTTATCCACGGCCACGCCGGTGTTGTAGTCCAGCGCAAGCCCGAATATTTCGGGGCAGCCGCTTCCGCGAAAGTGCAGCGTGAGGTTTTCGCGGCTTTGCTTCATGTTGAGGTTTATCTCCTGCAGGCCGGCGTTGGGTGGTATGGTGGTCGAAAAGATGGTTTTTGAGGGGGTTTTTGCCTCCAAAAATATGGGGGCGGAGGTATTTGTCAGCAGCAGCTTTACCCGCGAAAATTTAAGGGCAGGGAACGTTTTTATGGCGCGGCGCTCTATTTTTATCCACGCCGTTTTTTGCTGCCTCTGCGGAAGCCTTACGCTCGAGAGCAGGTGCCCCACGCGCAGCGGCGTTGAGCGCTTGTATTTTACCGCCGGAACGGAGTACTCCCACTCGGGGGACATGGAGATTTTTACGGTGGGGTTGATAGGTATTTGCGGGTTGAGCGACACGTATCCTACCCCGCCGCCGCCAAAGTCCTCCTGCAGGCGGTTTCGCAGGTACGCGGTTATCCTGTCGGCCTCCAGCTGCGAGTCTCCGTAGTGCAGGATGCGCACCAGCTCGCGGTTGCCGCTGTGCAGCGCCGTAAGCTCCGACATGATATCGTTCAGCGCGTCCTCCCTGCCCTGCGGGTACTCAATGGGCTGCACCGGCAGCGCGCGCACCTGCTCGGGCGTGCAGTTTACCGGCAGCGCCGACTCCTCGCACTGCTCCGGCTCGTTGAAGAAGTTGGAAAAGCCCACCTCGCTGCAGTCAATGGTAAACGCCACCCTAACGTTGCGCTCCGACAGGCCAAGCGCATCCTGAAGGCTGGGAAAGGTGAGCGTAAAGTGCGACGACAAGCGAATACCTTCCGCCGGAAAAAGCAGGCAGGTAAACAGCAGCAGGGAGAAAACCAAAATCATCCCCGCCAAGATTTCGGAAAGGCGAACCGTCTCTTCGGTTTTTACGAGGTACATGCTACATGCGTAACAAAAGTGTTTTACCCGATTTTTTTAATCTTTATTGTTTGCCCGGGCACTATTTTGGTGTTGCTGCTCATGTTGTTCAGCGACATCAAATCGGAGGGCGTGATGCCCAAGTATTTATACTGCTGCGATATGCTCCAAAGCGTATCGCCGCGCTTTACCTGATAGTAGAGGAAATCGTTGTGCTGCCCCGACGACAGCTCCTGCGCAGCGGCGACTTTACTTGGGCTTGCGCTCGCCGTATAGCGCGCCGCCTTGGTCGGGCTTACGTACACGTCCAGCTTTTGCCCCTCCCGAATATAGTTTGAGCGCAGCGCATTCCAGAGCCTGAGGTCTTGCACGCGCACGCCGTAGTGGGCGGCAATGCTACCCAGCACATCGCCCTTTTTCACCCTGTACACAATTCTTGCTTTCCCCGACGGCACGTAGGCCGTAAACTTGGCAGGCGCCGCCATGGTTTTCGGGTTGTACTCCTCCGCGTGATACTGCGCTATTTTACTTTCCCCGTCAATGTAGGTGTTTACGTACTCCACGGGCAGCTTGAGCGTGCAGGTGCGCTCGTTGCCGGGCACAATGTTGCGCCGGTATTGCGGGTTGAGGTCGCGCAGGGTTGCCACCGAAATGCCCGTAACCGCCGAAATTTGGTCAAAGTGCATCCACTGCGTTACGTGCACCGTGTCGTAGCTGAAGTATTTTTTGAAGTTGTACTTAGGCGTTCTGAGCCCGTGCTCCTTGGTGTAGTTCATCATGTAGGCTGCGCCGATGAACGCCGGAACGTAGCCGCGCGTTTCGCGCGGCAGGTGGTTGTAGATGCCCCAGAAGTCGTTACGCCCCGAGCGGCGGATGGCCTTGTTTACGCTGCCCACGCCGCAGTTGTAGGCGGCAATGGCGAGCGTCCAGTCGTTAAAGGTGTTGTACAGGTCGCGCAGGTGGCGCGCGGCGGCGTTTGTGGCTTTAATCGGGTCGCAGCGGTCGTCCACCGTGGAGGTTACGTTGAGGCCGTACATCCTGCCCGTGCTGTACATAAACTGCCACAGGCCCGTAGCCCCCGCCCGCGACACAATGCGCGGGTTGAGCGCCGACTCTATCACCGCAAGGTAGCGCAGCTCCAGCGGAATACCGTACTGGTCTAATATCTGCTCAAAAATGGGGAAGTAGTACTCCGACAGGCCGAGTATTGTTTCGGCCTTGTCGCGCTTGTCCTCGGTGTAGAGCTGGATGTACCTGCGGACAATGCTGTTAAACGGTAAATCAATCACCGAGTGCAGCCGCCCGAGCCGCGCAATGTACACCGAATCCGACACCACCGCGGGGAGCACCGGCTCGCCGGCTATTTGCTCGGTGGCGGTGGTCATCTCATCCGGCTGCATGGCAACGGTATCCAAATCAATATCGTCGGCTATTTCGCTGAGCATGTTGTCAACAGCCACCGTGTGGGGAGCACGCCCGTGAGCTTGGGCAGCTACCCGTAGGCTGGGCAAAAACAAAAGCATCCAAAAGGATACGACAAAAAAACGCATCATCATGTTGAAAATTATTTTTGGTTATTTTTTTTGTTAGAATGTCAGGCTAAAGGTCAACCCCACGTGCGCGTTAGCGCGCGCTGAGGAGGCGTGCCAGCCGTCCGTGTAGGGTTGCAGCTTAAGCGACAAATCGTTGCTTATATCGTAGGTAAAAAAATGCGCATCTACGGAGGCGTCAAGAATATTTATCCCGTAAAACAGTATCGTGAGGATAATAAAAAAATCCCTGTCGCGGCGGTATACGTTTTTGTAGTACTGAAGCCTGTCTATCGGCACCGTCTGAAAGGCGCTGTACAAATCTTTTTCCAGCTCCGCCTTTTTTTCTTCATACTCCGGATCGTCCGATTTGAGCTGCGTAACGGCATACTTAACGCTGTACGCGTCGCGGTACAGCTTGTAGCGGAAGTTGTTGCTCTGAATGAAGTACCCAAACGCGGCAAATCCTCCGTAAATCAGCGGCAGCTTCCAGTATCGCTGGTTGTAGGCTTGCCCCAAGCCGGGCAGCAGCGTAGAGTACAGCGCCGCGCGCGACGGCGGGTGCACTACGCTATCCCTCACCTGAACTTCCTGACCTCCCTCAACTTGTCCAAAGGTCGCCCGCGGCAACAGCATTGCCGGCACAAGCAGCGCTACAACAGCATATCTTTTCACCTCTAAAAACTTTATCAGCCTCAATTCCAAGTATGGAGCTTTTCAGGTTTTTCGCCTACAAGCGCGCTTAGCCGCTCAACGGCACTCCGGATATCGTCATCCGTTTTCAGCTCCACGGTAAGCTTAGCGCCGCCATTCGACCCGCGCTTGATGTTCACCTTGCCGCTAAAGCACCTCTCCATCCGCTCCACCAGCTTAAAAAACAGCTCCGACTTGTCCTCGCCGCCCGCTTCGCCGTCGCCGGTGGGCTGGGGCTTTTCCGCCTTCGGCTTGCCCAGCGACTTCACCAGCTCCTCCACCTGCCTTACCGACAAGCCCTGATCTACAATTTTTTTGGCTATGCTCACCTGCTGCGTAACGCCGCTGACGTTTATCAGCGCGCGCGCGTGCCCCATGGTGATGAGCTGCTCGCGGATGGCCAGCTGAATTTCCTCCGGCAGCTTCAGCAGGCGCAGGTAGTTGGCAACGGTGGAGCGCTTTTGCCCTACCTTTTCGCTAATTTCCTCCTGCGTGTGGTGCAGCTGGTCAACCAGCAGCTGGTAGCTGAGCGCTATTTCTATCGCGTCGAGGTCGGTGCGCTGAATGTTTTCAATCAGCGCCATGAGCAGGCTGTCGTTATCGTTGGCTTCGCGCACGTAGGCGGGAATGGTTTCGTAGCCGAGCTGCTTTGACGCCCGATAGCGGCGCTCTCCGCTAATGATTTGGTACCTATTTTTGTCCACAGCGCGCACCGTGATGGGCTGTATAATGCCCAGCTGCCGGATGGAGTCGGCAAGCTCCCCGAGCGAGTCCTCATCAAAGCTGGTGCGCGGCTGCTGCGGGTTGGGCTCTATTTCCGACAGGGGAATTTCTTTTACCAGCTCCGACTTTACGGGGGGCGTTGGGGTTTCGCCCCGTTTGCCCACCGCGCCGGGGGTGGTTGTTTGCCCGTCAAGCAGCGCACCTAACCCTTTACCTAAACGTTCACTTTTTGCCATCTATTTTATAACTGTTTATTTTCGTTGCTAATTTCAGTCGCATTGTTGCGCTGCAAGAATTCGCGCGCGAGGTTCATGTACCCCACGCTTCCGTTTGACTGGGCGTCGTAGAGGATGACCGGCTTCCCAAACGAGGGGGCTTCGCTCAGCTTTACGTTGCGCATGATGATGGTTTCAAAAGCCATCGTGTCAAAGTGGTTGCGCACATCCTCCACCACTTGGTTGGCGAGCCTCACGCGGGCGTCGTACATGGTGAGCAAAAACCCTTCTATGGCGAGGTCGGGGTTGAGCCGCCCCTGCACCATCCGAATGGTGTTGAGGAGCCTGCTGAGCCCCTCAAGCGCAAAGAACTCGCACTGTATGGGGATAATCACCGAGTTTGCCGTTGTGAGGGCGTTGAGCGCGATAAGGCCCAGCGAGGGAAGGCAGTCGATGAAAATGTAGTCGTAGTCGTCCCTTATGGGCGCAATTACGTTGCCCAGCACGCTCTCGCGGTTAGGCCGCTCCACCAGCTCCAGCTCCGCCCCCACGAGGTCTACGCGCGACGGCAGCAGGTGCAAATTCTTGAGCTCCGTTTGCAGAATAGCGTCGCGCGGGTTGGCGTCGTCAACCATACATTCGTAGATGGTTGCCTTTATATTTTTTTCTTCAAAACCCAAGCCGCTCGTGGCGTTGGCTTGTGGGTCGGCGTCTATGAGAAGCACGCGCTTCTCAAGCACAGCAAGGCTTGCCGACAGGTTAATAGCGGTGGTGGTTTTGCCCACGCCGCCTTTTTGGTTTGCAATTGCAATTACTTTTGCCATTTTGTATGCCCTTTTTTTGTTAACCCATAGTAGGATACACTCAAGTCCGAAATATCTTGCAAGTATAGCAATAAAACTCCAATTTTACCTTATAATTTTATTAACAAATGTAAATTACCAGATATTTTACTGTCCTGTTGGGGGAAAGAGCGAAAAAAACAGTACCTTTGCGCGCAAAAAAAAGATAGCCCCCTGCTGTCAGGTAAGCTATCTTGTCGGCCACTTAATTACGTTTCCCAAGGGAAAGAGGCTTGATTAAGCATCACGGTACAAAGGTAAGAATTATATTTGAATGTACAAA
>JAITQP010000047.1 GCA_031288885.1 Prevotellaceae bacterium
AGCGGTGTAGGTTGTTCCGCTGCCGCTGATTTGGGTGTTCCAGCCGGTAAACGTGTAGCCCTTACGCGTGGGCGTGGGGAGTTTTCCTACTGCCACGCCGGAGTTAACCCCCTTGCTAATGGAGTCCTGATGCACGCTGCCGCCGTTGCCGGCGAAGACAAGCGTGTACGTGCCGGTAATTGTTGCCCACCACTTGGCGTAAAGAACTATATCTTGCGTTACAACGCTGCCGGAGAAATCCCACGCGTTGACGCATGCCGCCTCCTTGTACCAGCCTACGAAATCGTGGTTAGCCTTTGTGGGGTCAGGTGAGGGCTTGCTCACCGTGTCGCCGTCCGTTATGGTGCGGCTGTAGCTGGTGTATTCAGTGTTGTCGTCAAAGAATTTTACGGTGTGCTTTTCTTTCCATCGCGCCCAGAGCAAAATGTGCCCTGTGTCACCCGCCGGAATGCTGCTTATCTTGCTACCGCCGGTTGCCTTGTCGTACCAGCCTGCAAACTTGTCACCGGCTCTTGCGGCATCCCGTAGCACAATTATGCTGCTATCTACTATGTAGCTGGGCGGGTTGCTGTGCTCTGTGGTTGACACGTCGTTGTAGGTGATAGTGTAGGTGATAACATTCCATTGCGCGTAAAGTGTGGTGTTGCCCGTTGTTCGGTACACGGTATCGGCGGTATAGATCGTTCCGCTGCCGTTGGTTTTGGTATTCCAGCCGGTAAACGTGTAGCCCTTGCGCGTGGGTGTGGGAAGTTTTCCTACCGCTGCGCCGTAGGCAACCTCCTTGCTCGCGGAGTCCTGATGTACGCTGCCGCCATTCCCAACGAAGATAAGCGCGTACGTCCCGCTGATTTTTGACCACCACTTGGCGTAGAGGTCGATGTTTTGCGTTACAACGCTGCCGGAGAAGTCCCACGCGTTGACGCACGCAGCCTCTTTGTACCAACCGACAAAATCGTGGTTAGCCTTTGTGGGGTCGGGCAAGGGCCTACTCACCGTGTCGCCGTCCGTTATGGTGCGGCTGTAGTTTGTGTATTCGGAGGTGTCGTCAAAGAAGCTCACGGTGTGCTTCTCTTTCCATCGTGCCCAGAGCGCAACGTGCCTTGTGTCGCCCGCCAGAATAGCGCTCACCTTGCTGCCGCCGGTAGAAGCGTTGTACCAGCCTGCGAACTTGTCGCCGGCTCTTGCGGCGTCCCGCAGCACAATTTCGCCGCTATCTACCGTGTAGCTGGGTGGGTTGCTGTGCTCACCGGCTGACACGTCGTTGTAGGTGATAGTGTAGGTGATAACATTCCACTGCGCGTAGAGCGTGGTGTTGCTCGACACGCTATACGGAGTGGTAGCGGTGTAGGTCGTGCCGCTGCCGTTGGTTTTGGTGTTCCAGCCGGTAAACGTGTAGCCCTTGCGCGTGGGCGTGGGGAGCTTGCCTACCGCCACGCCGGAGGCAACCACCCTGCTTGCGGAGTCCGTATGCACGCTGCCGCCGTTGCCGACAAAGATAAGCGTATAGCGCTGTATGTCCGAATTCTCATTCCACTTAGCGTAGAGCGTCATGCTTTGCGTCACCTTGTCTGCGCTAAAGTCCCACGCGTTGACGTGCGCAGCTTCCTTGTACCACCCCACAAATGTAGAGCCCTTTTTGGTGGGGTTGGCGGGGCGCAAAAGGAACTTTCCGGACTCCACCGTGCGCGGGTCAACGGCGCTGCCATAGTCGGAGTCAAAGGTGATGGTGCAGGTGGGCTTGCTGCCGGTAATCCACTGCGCGTAGAGCGTCATGTTTCCTGTGACCACATCGGTGGAGAAGTTCCAGTAGGTGGTGCATCCGGCTTCCCTGTACCACCCCCCAAACGTGTAGTTCGCTTTGGTGGGGTTGGCGGGAGGCGGCACGGTGCAGCCGTGACCTGCCGGCTGCGTAGCTACGGCGCTGCCGCCTCTACTGCTAAACGTTATGCTGTACATGGTGGTGTCCCACTTAGCGTAGAGCGTGGTGGGCTGCACCACCTTCTCTGCGTCAAAATCCCAAACGTTGGCGCACGTAGCCTCCTTGTACCACTCCGCAAACGTGTAGCCCGCTTGAACGGGGTTGTCGGGGCGCGACGCTTTACCGGCGTGAGGTATCTCCTGAGGGCTCACGTCGCTGCCGCCTTGGCTGTTAAAGGTAACGGCGTACTTGCTTACCTCCCACTTGGCGTAGATAGTGCTGGTGGCCTGCGTTATTTTGTCTAAGCCGAAATCCCAGGCGTTGGTGCACGCAGCCTCCTTGTACCAGCCGGCAAACGTGCAGCCCGTTTTGGTGGGGTCGGGAGTAGGCTTGCTCGCCAGCTCGTAATCCAAAACTTCCTGAGGGTTAGCGACAGTATCGCCACCGGCGCTAACGAAGGAAACTTTGTTGCTTGGGAGGGGTAACTGCGGGGTAAAGCCCGACCACACAGCCTTACTGCCGTACGTGCTCAGCGACGCTTGGCGCGCGTACAGCGTGCACGCGCTTAGGTTGACGTCGTCAAAAACGGACTTTCCGCCGATGTCCTGCGGCTCAACGCTGTAGGCGGCAACCACGTTCAAGCCGCTGCAACCCTTAAACGCCTCGCTGCCAATGGACGACAAACTCTTGGGAAGCCTCACCTCCTTAAGGCTGCTCTTGGATAATAACGCCTTGGGCGGCAGCTCGTTGGCAGCATGGGATGCGCTGCCGCTCAGCGTGCCCGCAGCGCCCGTGTAGGCTTCAATGGTTGCCCCGCTCAGGTCGAGCACGCGCAGGTACGGCATGTTGTCGCGCATGAACCTCACGTCGCGCGCATCAATAACACCCGTAATCGTAAGATGGACGGCGAACTCAGCGTTGGGGATACTCCACAGCCTGCCCGCCGTGGTGGGGCGGCAGGCAATTCTTGCGCCAAAGAAGGCGGTGAGCACCGTGTCCTGCGTCAGCGGAAAGTACAACCTGTCGCTCTTCTCTACCTGTACTCCGTTGCTCATCCAGCCCATAAACAAGCCGCCTGCGGTGGTGGTTGCCGTCAGGTTTACGGTAGTGTTGTTCGCGTACATCCCCGTCGCCGTGCCTTCCACGCTGCCCAGCTCCGCGTTGTTTACCCCCACAGCCAGCAGCAACCCCGTGTTGTTTATGTTAGCAAATTCTTTCAACACATTGCTGCTCGCGTACGCAGCTAACGCCGATGAAGGTACCGTCAGGGTCATGGTTTTTACCTTAGCAAGGTTGGTAAAAACACCTTCAGCGATGTTTTGCGGCATCAGGCTGTAGCTGATTACGGAGGTCAACCCGCTGCAATTGGAAAAAGCAAAGCTGCCGATAGCTGTTAGCGATGCGGGAAGGGTCAGCACTCCCGTCAATCCGCTGCAATCGGAAAATGCGCTGAAGCCGATGGATTTTACCCCTTCGGGAATGGTCAGCGGGCCCGTCAACCCGCTGCAACGGAGAAAAACGCCTTCGCCGATGGTTGCAACCTTTGCAGGAAGGGTCAGCGGGCCTGTCAACCCGATGCAATTGGCAAAAGCATAGTCGTCAATAGTTTTTACCTCTTTGGGAATGGTCAGCGTACCCGTTAACTCGCTGCAACCGGAAAATGCGTTGAAGCCGATGGAGGTAATGCTGTTCGGGAGCATTACCGAAGTGAGGGAGGTTTTAGGCGTATAGGTATCCATATTACTAAATGAGGCCTCCGGCATTTCGTTGGCGGGGTAGACCCTGTAGGAGTTGTAGGTTCCTTCGAGGCCCGTGTAGGCAACAACGGTAACACCGCTCAAGTCCAGCTCCTTTAGAAACGGCATGTCATCGCGCATAAACTTCACGTCGCGCGCGTCCATCGTGCCCGTGAGCGTGAGGTAGGCTACGTCCGCAATGTCCTCAACATTCTTCAGCTCGCCGGCGCTAATGCTTACGCTGAGCGTTTTGGGTATTCTGCTAAAGACGGCGGTGACGGCGGTATCCTGCGTAAGCTTAACGGTAAGTGGGTTGGCTTCTACGAGCTGAGCTGCCGCGCCCGCTGAGCTTGCCCAACCACCTATCATCCAGCCCTCAAAGCGGTAGCCCGTGGCGGCAACAGCGGTCAAGGTCTTGATGGTGTTGGGCGGGTACAAACCGGAGGTGGAGCTCACGCCGATAACGCTGCCTGACTCCTTTACGTCCACCTCCAGCAGCACGCCGGTGAGGCCGGACATGGCGCCAAAATCTTTCCACACGGCAGCGCTTTTATACGTATTTAACGCCGCGTTGGGCACCGTCAGGCTCCTGTTGCCTACGCTGACAAAAACATTGGCATTGATGCTTTGTGGATTCAGGCTGTAGTTGGTTACGGAGACCATCTTGTTGCAATTGAGAAAAGCGTAGCTGTCGATAGTCGTTACCGAGGCGGGAATGGTTAGCGCCGTCAACCCGCTGCAATCGTAAAAAGCGTAAGAGCCGATAGACGTTACCCCCGCGGGAATGGTCAGCGTACCCGTCAACCCGCTGCAACCATAAAACGCGGCGTAGCCGATAACTTTTACCCCCGCGGAAATGGTAACGGACGTCAGCTTGATGCAATTCGCAAACGCGCCGTTGCTGATAGACGTTACCCCCGCGGGAATGGTCAGCGCGCCCGTCAGCTCGTGGCAATCATCAAAAGCGTACTTGTCAATAGACGTTACCGAGGCGGGAAGAATCAGCGAGCCCGTCAAGCGGGAGCAGCCGGAAAAAGCAGACTTGCCGATGGTCTCCACCCCCTCGGAAATAGTTAATCTCGTTAACCCGCTATTCTCAAAAGCGTTAGTCCCGATAGACTTTACCGACGCAGGAATGGTCAGCGAGCCCGTCAACCCGCTGCATCCTTTAAAAGCCTCGGTTCCGATGGAGGTGATGTTCCTCGGGAGCGTTACCGAAGTAAGGGAGGTCCTCTGGTAAAACGACTTCCACGGCATTTCGTTAGCGAGGTAGCGGTAATTATACTCTGTTCCCTCAAAACCTTCGTAGGCAGCAATGGTAACGCCGCTCAAGTCCAGCTCCCGTAAAAACGGCATGTTATCGCGCATAAGCTTCACGTCGCGCGCATCTATCGCCCCCGTGAGCGTGAGGTGCGTTACGCTGGTAATATCCTCAACGGCGCTAAGCTTGCCGGCGCTAACGCTTACGCTGAGCGCCTTGGTAAAAACGGCCGTGAGGATGGTATCTTGCGTAAGCGTAAAGGTAAGCGGGTTGGCTTTGACAAGCTCGGCAGTCGAAGCTACGCTCCAGCCCAAAAAGGTACAACCTGCGGCGGCGGTAGCGGTCAGCGTCACCGCTTTTCCGGCGGTGTACAGCCCGTAGGTCATCCCCTCAACGCTGCCACCCCCGCTTGTCCCGACGTGCAGCAGCACGCCGCCGCCCGTCACGCTGGCAAAGTCATTCCACACGGCAGCGTTCTTGTACGCAGCCACCGCCGAGGTGGGTACCGTCAGGCTCATCCCTCCTATCGTTGCAGCGTCAGTAAAAATTGAGACGTCGATGTTTTGCGGGGTCAGGCTACAGCTGATAACGGAGGTAAACTTGCAGCCGTAAAAAGCTTTACTACCGATAGACGTTGTCAACGCCGGAATAGTCAGCGTGCCCGTCAACCCGCTGCACATGAAAAGAGCATACTGGTCGATAGACGTTACCGATGCGGGAATGGTCAGCGAGCCAGTTTTTCCCTGAGGGCAAAATATTAGCTTCGTTTTTTGCTTATCTAATAGCATGCTGTCTTCGGAAGCATAGACCGTGTTGGCAGCATCAACCTTGATGGAGCGCAACGTTGCGCAACCGTCAAAAGCGTAATCTCCGATGGCTTTCACCGACGCAGGAATGGTCACCGACTTCAACAGCTGGCATCCAGAAAAAGCGTATCCACCTATTGATTCCAGCAGCGAGGGGAAGGCAAAGTCAATGTTGATCAATTTTTCGCAACTTGCAAAGGCGTTGGGGTTGATAGCTCTCACCGACGCTGGAATGGTCACCGATGTCAACGAGGTGCACTGGTAAAAAACACCTTCACCGATAGCCTCCAGCGATGAGGGTTCGACAAAGGTAAGGTTAGCTAAATTTACACAGTCTCGAAAAGCGTAATTACCGATGGTAGCTACCGATGCAGGAATAGTTACCGGCTTTCTTAAAGAGATGCAGCGGAAAAAAGCCATCTCACCGATAGCCTCCAGCGACGAGGGTGCGGCAAAGGTAAGCTCGGACAAGTTCCTACAGTCTTCAAAAGCGTACTTGTCAATAGCGATCACCGACGCAGGAATGGTCACCGACGCCAACATCATGGAGCATCCGCTAAAAGCGCTCTCGCCAATAACCTCCAGCGAAGAGGATGCGGCAAAGTCAATATTGATCAAGCTTGCACAGCCAAAAAAGGCCTCGTTAGCGATGGTAACCACCGACGAGGAAATGCTCACCGACTCCAGCTTTGCGAAGTACTTAAAAGCGCAGCTACCAATATGCGTCACCCCCTCCTCTATGGCTACTACTTTGATGCTGTCCTTAAGTGACCACCATGGTGGCGATGGCAGGTCTTTGATTGTTACGCCCTGACTATTGTAGCGAACGTAGTTTATCATTTCTCCCTCTCCGCTAACGGTGAGGGTAAGGTTGCTGCCGCTACCGATGAGCGTCCACACGCAATCGCCAGTCACGCCTTTGGCAACGGTTTGTGCGCCGGCAGCCTTGCCCACAAAAAGAGCAATGCTCACAAGCGCGAAGTATAAAAAGTATAAGGGTTTTATCATTAATCTCATAATTATTTTACTATTTGTTAAATGATATTCTGTGGGACAAAAGTTTTTGCCCCACAAAATCCACGCTATTTTGCCGCCCTCTCACAGCTTCCCCAATGGAGGCAATTTTTACCCAAACAAGATTCATCTCCTGTCAAGGTTGAAAAACGCCCCCATGCAAGCAGCATGTTGCGGAAATAGCTGAAATTTGAAAGTTAATTTTGGAAATTACGTGCGCACGGAGCTTCGTAGCTCGCTGATAGGTGTAAATGCACGTGCACGCGTGCTTAAGTGTATGTGAGTATGCGTAAGTATATGTGTATATGTATATATCATTTTAGCTGAGAATTTAAGGATTAAATCACCATAACTTCTGACGAACAAAAATCACGGGCAAAGATATGGAAAAGTTTCCAACAGGCAAATTTTCCCATAAGGATTTTAAAATAATTTATGAAGTCTCATAAAATATCCCATCTTTATCCTTTTTTTGCTCCTACTCTCCGAATATTGCTGCGTGGTACTGCACCACATAGGTAAGCGCTATGAGCATGAAAAAGAAAAAGCTCGCCAACCCTCGGTACTTGGCAAGGGTGAGAAAATTTGCAATGAGCACGCTTGCCGGAACTGCCATCAGCGGAAGCAAAAACATGGAGCCGGAGGGAAGCGCCACCATCACCGCCAGCATGATGAAAAACGTCCACGCAAACAGCATGTGTATTTTCTTTACCTTGACCCGCGAGGTGAGCAACCCGCGCAGCAGCATGGATATTGCCAGCGTAACCAGCAGCAGCAGGTAGGACAGGTAAACCCACTCTACCATGCGCCCATTCTCAAAAATCCAGCTGGACGAGGCCAAAAGGCACTCGTAAAGCCGCCGGAAAAGTATAAACCCATCGCCAGCCCCCCAAAAGAACGCGATAAACGCGTACAGGTAGGGTAGCGCCGCGCCGCACAGGGCAATCGCCAAGCTGCGCCACTCCATGGACGTGCACAGCAGCGGCAGGGCTATCGGTAATATCAGGAGCAAAAAAATGGCGGAGGCCGAAAATAGCGAGGCTATGGAAAGGAACATGGCCGCCCAAAATATGGAGGCAAAGACCCGCTTGTTGAGGTACACCCTGAGCAGCAAAAACAGCCCCGCCATGAAGCACAGCGCGGCGATATACGAGCCGTTCATGCACTTTTGTATGGGAAATGCAGAGCAAATGAGCACAAACACAAAGGGCGGCAGGTATATTTGCTCCGGCGCAAAAAAGTGCTTTCCGCTCAAGCTGATGAGCAGCCCCGCCAGCAGGTACATGAGCAAAAACGCCGCAACGGTCGATAGCAGCGGGCTTAGCTCCACCAGCTCCATGAGGTGCTGCTCCAGCGGCATCATGGGGATGTCGTCCTTTATCTGCATGGGCTCAGAAAAGTTTGTACCCCACAGCGAAAGCGTGAGGAGCACGCTGACGACAATGGGCGTGGCAGATCTCTTTTTAAAAATACCGAACATAGCTCATTCTTAATTCTCCAAAATTCTTTTTATGACTGTTTGCGCACTTACCACGCGGTTGGCGGCTTCGGGGATGACGAGGCTCTGCGGGCTTTCTATCACGTCGTCGGTCACAATCATGTTGCGGCGCACGGGCAGGCAGTGCATGAAGTAGGCGTTGTTGGTGAGCGCCATTTTTTCGGCGTCCACCGTCCAAGCCCTGTCCTTGCTCAGGATTTTCCCGTAGCCGTCGCCGGCGTACGCCGCCCAGTTTTTGGCGTAGATGAAGTCGGCTCCGGCAAAGGCCTTGCGCTGGTCGTACTCCACCGTGGCGCTGCCCACAAAGGTGGGGTCGAGCTCGTAGCCCGCGGGGTGGGTGATGACAAAATCGTAGCCCGCGGCGTTCATCCACTCGGCAAAGGAGTTGGGGACGGCCTGCGGCAGCGCGCGCGGGTGCGGCGCCCACGTGAGCACCACTCTGGGGCGCGCCGTTTTTTTGTACTCCTCAATGGTTATCAGGTCGGCAAAGCTTTGCAGCGGGTGGCGCGTGGCGGCCTCCATGCTCACCACCGGCTTTCCCGAATGCTGTATAAATTGGTTCAGGATCACCTCCCGATAGTCCGCGTCTTTGCTCTCAAATCGGGCAAATGAGCGCACGCCAATCACGTCGCAGTAGCAGCCCATGACCGGAATGGCCTCGAGAATGTGCTCCGGCTTGTCGCCGTCCATAATCACGCCGCGCTCCGTCTCCAGCTTCCACGCGCCCTGATTTACGTCGAGCACAATGGCGTTCATGCCGAGGTTTAGCGCGGCTTTTTGGGTGCTGAGGCGCGTGCGCAGGCTGGAGTCAAAGAATATGAGCAGCATGGTTTTATTTTTGCCCAGCGTATCCCACCTGAAAGGCGTTTTTTTTACTTCAAACGCTTCTTTTAGAGCAACGTTTAAGTCGCCAATGTCTTGCACGCAAGTAAAATGTTTCATAGCTATCTGCGGATAATTTAGTTTTACAAGATCACAAAGGTAACCTTTTTTTGTGTACTTTTGTCGCTCAATACCGGAAAACGATCTGAACCCAAAATCCGACCATTCGTTTTTTGGTGGTAATTTAAACCGTATGCTGATTTTAAACCTATCGAATTCGATAGGTTTAAAATAGAAAATAACCGGAACCTGAAGCGATTGAAATCATAGTCAAATCAATCATGCGGATTACCGTTAAAAATAGTAGAAATCTATAGCCTTGAAAATAAAAATTAGCATCGCCGACGAGCAGCACGCCGTGTACGCTCCGCGCATCTGCGAGCTCATCAACGAGTCGGCAAAGCAGCGCGGAACGGGGATTGCCTCGCGCACGCCGGAGTACGTTGCGCAAAAAATCTACGACGGCAAAGCCGTCATTGCCGTTGACGCCAGCGCCAACGAGGTGGTAGGGTTTAGCTACATCGAAACGTGGGGGCACGGCAAGTTTGTGGCCAACTCGGGGCTTATTGTCAACCCTGACTACCGGCACATGGGGCTGGCGTACAAAATCAAGAAAAAAATCTTCAACCTCAGCCGCCAAAAGTTTCCGCACGCCCGCATCTTTGGCATCACCACCGGACTGGCGGTGATGAAAATCAACTCGTCGCTGGGCTACGTGCCGGTCACCTTTTCGGAGCTCACCGACGACGAGGAATTCTGGAAGGGCTGCCAAGGCTGCCGCAACTACGACATCCTGGACCGCAACAACCACCGCATGTGCCTTTGCATCGGCATGCTGTACGACCCCAAGAAGCACCAGAGCCTGTGGCAGCGCGCCGTTGACTTTATCCGCCGCAACAACCTGCGCGCCCAGCGGCTGCGCTTCCGCTGGTGGATGAGAAACAGAAGGGTAAAGCAGAAAAAATGGAGGGTGGAGGTGTGAAAATGGACTTTCCGGATTGCTTCGCTACGCTCGCAATGACGCGAGGCGCGCACCGCTGCAACAGCGTCTTTGATCATTTTCGTGACCTCACGAAAATGATCGAAATAGGCAGCGGCAAGCGCGAAGTTAGCGATGAGCGGTAGATTTATGTAAAGCGCAGAGTGTCAACGCGGATGATCATTTTCGTGAGGTCACGAAAATGATCGAAATAGGCAGCGGCAAGCGCGAAGTTAGCGATGAGCGGTAGATTAATGTAAATCGCAGAATGTCAACGCGGATGATCATTTTCGTGAGGTCACGAAAATGGTCGAACTTGATAGCGGAGCAAAGCGCGAATGCGCTGTCCCGTTAGGGACAAAATATTGGTAGAAAACAAATGCCTGCCCCCAGCCCCGTCCCATTAGGGACGGAATGTGGGTAATGGCAAAGTAGTAACGAAAATAATAAAGTATTGTATGGAAAAAGTTTTAGTTGCCTTTAGCGGAGGGTTGGACACCTCGTTTTGCGTAAAGTACCTGAAGGAAGAAAAGAAAATGGAGGTGCACACGGCGCTCGTCAACACGGGCGGC
>JAITQP010000053.1 GCA_031288885.1 Prevotellaceae bacterium
GTTGGGTAGCGTAAGCGTTTCAAATTCCATTTTATATCAAAAAAAGTTGCGCAAATTTAGCATAAAAACAATTTATCAGCAACAGAAAGTTACGAAAGGCGACGGCGACGGCAAAAAAATCGCAGCCATTTTGTGCAAATCTCATGGTCGATTAGGATATTAGCATTTTTCTACTGATATTATTGTCCTACGGACAACCGGAGCGCAGCGGAGTTCAACGGAGCCAATTTGTAAAACCATGTTACACATGGTAATATACATACCGTATTTTATATTATACGATTTACACGTAAAAGTGTATATTGAAATGTACTTTTCTGATGTTATCAATTTAATTTATTGTGAATAAGAAAATTACGTATAGTGTATTTTGTAATATACGTTTTTCATATAAAAACGTATATTTAAATATACACTTTTAATTTTATGGCTATAATTCATTGTAAACAAATTGGTTGTGTGTATCGTATTTTGCATTATGCTTTTTTAAATGCTATTGAATTTTGAGATATGCGTTTTATTGCTACCTTTGCACGTTCAAATATACATACACCATTATGGAATCACTACTAATTACCTACAGAGGCTACTTGGAGAATACTGACAATAACTTTGTTAGGTATCTAATGTCGCAAGTTCAGTGGGGGGAGAGGCTTTCCGGTATTGTTGGCGCGCGGGGTACGGGAAAAACAACCCTGATGCTACAGTATATCAAGCAAAACCTTGATCCGGCAAAGGCGTTTTACGTCAGCTTGGATAACCTTTACTTTGCCAATAACAGGCTGGTAGATTTGGCCTACAGGCTATGGCAGGAGGGCGTTACCCACCTGTTTATCGACGAGGTGCACAAGTATCCGTACAATACGTGGGCGCAGGAGCTCAAAAATATCTACGATTCGTACCCGACAATGCACACGGTTTTTTCCGGATCGTCCATCCTGAAAATCTACGAGGGCAACGCCGATTTGAGCCGTAGGGCGGTTGATTATGAGCTTTTTGGGCTGTCGTTTAGGGAGTTTCTGGCGTTTGAGGGCGTAAAAAACGTGTCCGTTGTGCCGCTGGCGGATTTGCTGAAGCGTCACGTGGAAATCGCGGCCGATATTACCAGCGGTATCAAAATTATACCGCTATTTAGGAAGTATTTGCAAAATGGCTACTTCCCGTACTACAAGGAGGGGCTGCTCAGCTACAGCCGGAAGCTGGTAAATACGGTCAACGCTGTGCTGGAAACCGATTTGCCGGCGGCGGTGAACATTGAGTTTGCTTCGGTGCAAAAGCTAAAGAGGCTGCTGGGCATCATTGCCGGCTTGGTTCCGTTTGCGCCGAATATGTCTCAGCTGGGCGGCTACGTAAATATCTTGAGAAGCAACTTGCCGAAAAGCTTGCTGCTCTTGGAGCGGGCGAGAATGCTGGCGCTGCTGCGTGCGTACGGCAAAAATCTGAGCCCGCTGAGCAAGCCGGCTAAGATTTACTTGGATAATCCAAACCTTGCCTTTGCGCTGGGAAATGAAAATACGAATATCGGCAACCTGCGAGAAACGTTTTTCTACAACCAGCTCAGAACGGTGGCTACGGTGGCGGATGCGCAAAAGGGCGATTTTACGGTCAACGGGCAGCTTATTTTTGAGGTTGGCGGAAAAAATAAGTCGTTTGCGCAGATAGCCAATATTCCCAACTCGTACCTCGCTATCGACGAAGTGGAGATAGGGATAGGTAACCGTATCCCGTTGTGGATGTTTGGGTTGCTATATTAAGGAAGATGAGAAAGACGCTACTTTTGCCGAATTTCTCACCTTCTTTTTTTACGTTATACGGTTTTCGTTACTCAACCAGCAAATTTTTAATAGCATGGTACTCAACTATATCTGGATATGTTTTTTCATTACCGCCTTTGCAACGGCGCTGGTAAGGGCGTTTGTCTTTGGCGATACCGAAATTTTTTCGGTCGTTATGGGGTCAACGTTCGACTCTGCCAAAACCGCCTTTGAGATTTCGCTCGGGCTCACGGGCGTGCTGTCGCTGTGGCTGGGCTTTATGAAGATTGGCGAGCGGGGTGGGGTGGTGGTTTTTCTTTCGCGGGTAGCGGCGCCGGTTTTTCGCAAGCTGTTTCCCGATTTGCCTAAAAATCATCCGGCGGGCGGCTCCATCTTCATGAACCTTTCGGCCAACATGCTGGGGCTGGATAACGCCGCAACGCCGCTCGGGCTAAAGGCTATGCAGCAAATGCAGGAGCTCAACCCGCAGAAGAGCGTTGCCAGCAACCCCATGATCATGTTCCTTGCGCTCAACACCTCCGGCATGACGCTCATCCCCGTCAGCGTGATGGTGTACCGTGCGCAGCTGGGCGCCGCCAACCCGTCCGATGTGTTTTTGCCCATACTGATTGCCACGTACTTTTCTACGCTGGCGGCCATTGTTGCGGTGTGCCTCTACCAAAAAATCAGCCTGCTCAGCCGCACCATGCTGCTGACGTTTGGGGGGCTTACGGCGGCCATTGTGCTGCTCACCCTTTTCTTTTCGCTGCTGCCCAAGGACAAGGCCGGACTTTACTCCGCCTTTGGCGCAAACCTGCTGCTGCTCTCCATTATTGTGGGGTTTATTGTGGCGGGGGTGCGCAAAAAAATTAACGTGTATGAGGCGTTTATTGACGGCGCAAAGGATGGGTTTAAAACCGCCGTTACCATTATTCCGTACTTGGTGGCGATGCTGGTGGCGGTGGGCATGTTCCGCGCGTCGGGCGTGATGGACGTTCTGGTGGACAGCGTTGCGGCGTTTTTTAGGTGGATAGGCGTTAACGCGGACTTTGTGGGCGCGCTGCCCACGGCGCTCATGAAACCCCTGAGCGGAAGCGGCGCGCGCGGCATGATGATAGACGCCATGAAAACCTACGGCGCGGACTCCTTTGTGGGTCGCCTCTCGTCAACCATACAGGGCGCAACCGATACCACGTTTTACATTCTTGCCGTTTACTTTGGCAGCGTGGGCATTAAGCGCACGCGCTACGCCGTAACCTGCGGGCTGATTGCCGACCTCACGGGCATTGTGGCGGCTATTCTGGTGGCCTACATTTTCTTTTAGCGCGCTTTCTTTTCGCTCAAAAAATCGATGTCTATCAGCGTGTCTTTTTTCCACGTCAGCTTTTTGCCAAAGCCAAAGCGGTTGTCGGTGAGCTTTGCCCACGTGGGCTCTAACACCCAAAGGTTGGTGCTGAGCAGCGCGGCGTAAGGGAAGCGGCGCAGGTAGGCGCGCCGCGCGGCTTTTGCCAGCCTGTCGTCCTGCGGCTGGTACACCAGCCCTTGCAGCTGCAAGCCCTGAATTTTGCCTACCGCTTCGGTTTCGAGGACAATGTTGGCGCTCACGTAGATGTTGTGCGAGAAGTCGCGCACGTGCTTGGTGCTGCTCTCCGACGAAAACACAAAGCAACCCTCTTGCTCCATGTACGCGTAAAATAGCGAGCAGCAGTAGGGCTCGTCGTTGAAGCATGTAGCTAAGGTCATCACGTGATGCGCCTTGACAAAGTCGATAAAAGTAGGCGGCATGTTGCTGTTCATGTCAGTGGCGGGTGGGTTTACCCGCATTTAGAGCTGCCGCAGTTGCGGCACTTGAGGCATCCCTCCTCGTATATGATTTGGGTAGATCCGCATTCGGCGCACTTTTCCCCCTGCTTGGCTTCGGTGCCGTCGGGGATGTAGCGCTTCAGCGCGCGCTCAACGCCGTTTTTCCACGTGTTGATGGTTTCGCTGTTGAGGTGCAGGCCTTCAATGAGGTTGATAACGTCGATAATGGGCATACCGTTGCGCAGCACGCCGGAGATGAGCCGCGCGTAGTTCCAGAATTCCTTGTCGAACATGTACGAGATACCCTTCACCACCTGCATAATTCCGCGCTTGTCGGTGTACTCAAGGTTGTAGATTTTGCCCAGCTCGGGGTCGGCTACCTTTACAATTCGCCCCTTATCTACCGATTTGGGCAGCCAGAGCCCGTCTTCGGTAGCCACGCCGGTAAAGATTTCGTAGGGATTTCCGTTGTACAGGCCAACAAAGGCTATCCACTCTTCAGCGCCGTTTTTGAAGCGGATGATATCGGCGTCGAGCGATTCCGGACGTTTTTTGGGCATTTTTCCGCTGTCTTTTTTGCTGTCGGCAGCTATCAGTATGCCGTCGCGCGAACCGTCGCGATACACCGTAATACCCTTGCAGCCGCTCTCCCAAGCCGTTTGGTACACCGTGCCCACCATCTCCTCGCTAATGCTGTTGGGGAGGTTTACCGTAACGCTTATGGAGTGATCTACCCACTGCTGCATTTGCCCCTGCATTTTCACCTTTGCCACCCAGTCCACGTCGTTGGCGGTCGCCTTGTAGTAGGACGATTTTTCGATAACAGCCTGCATAAACTCCGGACTTGCGCCGGCCACCTCACCGGAGCTGTAGCCGTTGGTTTCGAGCCACGTGATAAACTTGTGGTGACCCACCAAGTACTCTTCGTATGCGTCGCCCTTTTTGTCCACAAAGTCCACCTTCACGTTTCTGTCGTTGTGGTTTACCTTCCGGCGACGCTTGTAGAACAGGCTAAACACCGGCTCAATGCCTGACGAGGTTTGGGTCATAATGCTTGTGGTGCCGGTGGGCGCAATGGTGAGCATGGCAACGTTGCGCCGCCCGTGGTGCTTCATGTCCTCGTACAGCGCGGGGTCGGCTTCGCGGATGCGGTTAACCATCGGGTTGTTTTCTTCGCGCTTGGCGTCGTACATCGCAAATGCGCCGCGCTCCTTTGCCATTGCTACCGACGCGCGGTACGCCTCCACGGCGAGCGTTTTTTGCTTTTCTACGGCAAATTCAATCGCCTCGTCGCTGCCGTAGCGCAGCCCCATGGCGGCAAGCATGTCGCCCTCTGCGGTGATGCCCAAGCCTGTGCGCCGCCCCATGATGGCCTTGTCGCGGATTTTCTTCCACAGGTTGCGCTCCACGTTTTTGATGTCGTCCTGCTCGGGGTCGGCTTCCACCTTGGCGATGATGGCGTCTATCTTTTCGAGCTCAAGGTCTATCACGTCGTCCATGATGCGCATGGCCTTATGCACGTGCTCCTTGTAGAGCTTGGTGTTGAAGGTTGCCATGGGCGTAAACGGGTTTTCTACGTAGCTGTAGAGGTTGATGGCTACCAGCCGGCAGCTGTCGTACGGGCACAGCGGGATTTCGCCGCAGGGGTTGGTGGATACGGTGCGAAAGCCCTTGTCGGCGTAGCAATCCGCCACCGACTGCTCAATGATGGTATCCCAAAAAAGCACGCCCGGCTCGGCGCTCTTCCACGCGTTGTGGATAATTTTGCCCCACAGCTTCCGCGCGTCTATCTCCTGCCGGATTTTCGGCTCGCTTGCGTCAATCGGGTACTGCTGCACGTACGGTTTGCCGCTCTTTACGCACTCCATAAACTCGTGGTCTATTTTCACCGAAACGTTTGCGCCGGTTACCTTTCCGGTTTCCATCTTAGCGTCGATAAACTTTTCGGCGTCGGGGTGCTTAATGGAGACGCTCAGCATGAGCGCGCCGCGGCGGCCGTCCATCGCCACCTCGCGGGTGGAGTTGGAGTAGCGCTCCATGAACGGCACAAGGCCGGTGGAGTTGAGGGCGCTGTTGAGCACGGGCGTTCCGCTGGGGCGAATGTGCGAGAGGTCGTGCCCCACGCCGCCGCGCCGCTTCATGAGCTGCACCTGCTCCTCGTCGATGCGAAAAATGCCGCCGTAGGAGTCGGCAGGGGGCGTGGAGCCAATCACAAAGCAGTTGGACAGCGAGGCTATCTGGTAGCCGTTGCCTATGCCGGTCATGGGGCCTCCTTGCGGTACGATATATTTGAATTTATCCAGCAGCTCAAAGATTTCGGCTGCGGTCATAGGGTTGGCGTATTTTTTTTCGATGCGCTCCAGCTCGTGCGCCAAGCGGTGGTGCATATCGGCGGGCGTATGTTCATAGATGTTTCCGTAAGAGTCTTTCAGCGCGTACTTGTTTACCCAATTTTTGGCCGCCATTTCGTCTCCGCCAAAGTAGGCGGTAGCATCGGCGAGCGCCTCTTTGTAGGTATAAATTTTTTTCTTGGCTGGCTTAGACATTTTCAGGTTCGGTTTTCCGGTAGCTTCAGGAGTTTTTTCAGTCGTTCCCATCTCCCCTTTTGTTTTGGCAAAAAATCCCACTTCCATAATTAAGATACATTACATGTAAAAAGTAAGTAAAAAGATAATATTTTGTATAAATGCGTATGTGTGGCTTTAAAAAAATAGCGAGGAAAAAACGAAGTCCGTTTTTTTTGCGAGTATGTTTTTTGAAGGCACGAATTCTTTTTTGAATGCACGAAATTACAACTTAACTTTCTTGCGGAACGAATTTTGGAGAGCGCAATTATCAACAAAATATTACGGAGGTGGAGGACAAAGATTTAAAACAGCTTGGGTGGTTGGCACGGTTGGTCGCGGCGGCCTACATTTTTACCAGCAGCGATACGGCGTAGGCGGCAACGCCCTCCTCACGCCCTACAAAGCCAAGCGTTTCGGTGGTGGTGGCCTTTATGCTGATGCTGTCGGGGCTGGTTTGCATCACGTTGGCAAGGCACTGCTGCATGTCGGGTATCAGGTCTTTTACCTTGGGGCGCTGCAGGCACAGCACTATATCGGCGTTGCCCAGCTCGTAGCCCTTTTCGCGCACCATGCTCATGGTGCGCTTCAGCAAGATTTTGCTGTCGATACCCTTGTACTCGGCGTTGACGTCGGGGAAGTGGTAGCCTATGTCGCGCAGGTTGGCGGCGCCCAGCAGCGCGTCGCAGAGGGCGTGAATGGCGACGTCGCCGTCGGAGTGGGCAACGGCGCCCTTGCTGTGCGCCACCCTTACGCCGCACAGCCACAGCTCCAGCCCGTCGGCTAAGCGGTGCACATCGTAGCCATTGCCTATGCGAAAGGGGGTGCTCATTAGCGTGGTGAGGAAAGACGTACGGTGTTTAAGTCAAAGAATAGCGATATGCGGAGCGTATTCGACAGCGGATCTAAGGTGGTAAAGGGGTATAGGTAGGAAACGTTTAGCCCCATAAAGTTGTACTTGATGCCTGCGCCAAAGGTAATGTAGCGGCGGTTGCCCTTGCGTATGGAGTCGTGAAAGTAGCCCGCGCGCGCGAAAAACAGCTTGCGGTACCCGTACTCCACTCCGCCGCCTATCATAATTTCGCTCACCTCCTCCTCCCACCCGTAGGGCGCGTCGTAAAACGACTGGAACATGCCCTCTACGGCACCCACCGAGTTGTTTTTGCCCAGCAGTATTTGTCCGGAGTCCAAGTCCATGACGGGAGGCGTGGGCACCAGCAGCTTGCTGAACTCCAGTCCGGTCATAAAGCTGTTGTCCTCGTCTATGTTGAAGGTGTACTGCCCGCCCAGCCGGATGGTGGCGGGGAGGAAGTAGCGGTCGGTGTTTTCTTTAATGTACGCCACCTTTGTTCCCATGTTCGTTATGGTTGCCCCCCATGCGTAGTCGTTATCGCCGTGCTGGTTCTGGTAGTAAACAGCCATATCAATGCTAAAAGCGTTTGCCGGCGAGATGGCGTTGCTTTCGCCCTCAGACTTCAGATATCCTCCCGTAAGGTCGGAGCGGATGTAGCGCGGCGTGAGCGCGGCCGACACGTGGTTGCCAAAGCGGCGGGCGTACGAAAAATCTATGGTAAACTCGTTTGGGTTTACGTTTGTAACAAGATGCCCGTATTCGTCCATAATCTCCATTTCCCCAAGCGAAAAGTAGCGGATGGACATGCCGATGCTTTGCATTGCGCCGATGCGGTAGAAGAACGATCCGTACGTAATGTTTACGTCCTGCACAAGGTTTGCCAGCCACGGGGTGATGGACAGCCCGAACCCCATTTGCGGCTCGGCAAAAGGATACTTGGCGGCGTTGTGGTGCTGCGAGTGGATATCGGGCGATGTGGCGACGCCCATATCGCCCATGCCGGCTGCGCGCGCGTCGGGGATTACGCTCATGATGGAAACGGCCACCGGAATAGGGTTCAAGTCTTTAGTCCCCGTTTGGGCTACGGCGCAGAGCGGCAGCAGCGCTGCGGCTAAAAAAGAAAATCGTTTGGCTGAAGTTGTTGGTAGCATTCAATATTAATATTAAAAAGCCATGCTTGTTGGATTACAAATATAGAGAAAAGTATTTTAGGATGCAAAATTTT